>NZ_BAAALT010000135.1:0-591 GCF_039528515.1 Luedemannella flava | reverse complement strand
CGGCCGTCACAGTCGACGCCGGTCAAGGTTCTGCTCGCGGTCTGGCGCTGGCGCTGGGAGTTGTTCGTCCTGGCCAGCATCGCCTACATCACCATCGCCCACGGAACGGCGATCACCGGCTACTTCCGGTCGAACCCGCTGTGGCTCAACGCCTTGCTGATCATCGTCCTCTGCGGATGGATCGTCACCGACAACCCGGCACGCCGGTTCGTCCTGAATCGGTTCTGGTGTGTCATCACCCGGCACCGGCTCCGTGCCTGCCTGGTTGAGATGCGGACCCTGAACTACTCAGGGAACCTGCCGTTCATCGTGGCCTGCTTCTCCACCAAGACCGGCCAGATCGTCTGGCTGTGGATGCGTCCCGGCCTGTCGATGGAAGACCTCGACAACAAGGCCGAAACCATCGCGTCGGCCTGCTGGGCACGCTCAGCAGTCATCGCCCGATCTAAGCGCAATGCCGCTGTCGTGCGCATTGAGATCAACCGCCGCGACCCGCTGTCGAAGACGCACATCACCTCACCACTGCTCAACGACACCAGCGACATGCCCGAAGCGGCAGTCGCCGATGACGCTGTCATGGCCTTTCTCGGG
>NZ_BAAALT010000134.1:0-517 GCF_039528515.1 Luedemannella flava | reverse complement strand
GCCTGGTACGTGCTGGTCAACCGCAACAGCGGCAAGGCGTTGGACGTGTACAACCTGGCGACGAACGACGGCGCGCGGATCACGCAGTGGTCCCGCAACGACGGCAACCAGCAGCAGTGGCAGTTCGTCGACTCCGGCGGCGGCTACTACCGGATCAAGTCGCGACTCTCGGGCAAGAACCTGGACGTCTACAACTGGTCGACCGCCAACGGCGGCGCGATCGTGCAGTGGACCGACACCAACGCCAACAACCAGCAGTGGCGCCTGGCCGACTCGTCCGGCGGTTACGTCCGGTTCATCAGCCGGCACAGCAACAAGGCGCTCGAGGTTCAGGGCGCCTCGACGGCCGACGGCGCGAACATCGTGCAGTACGACGACTGGGGCGGCAACAACCAGCAGTGGCAGCTCGTCCGCGTGGGCTCCGGCACGACGCCGACCAGCGCGGCGCCGACCACGGGCGGTGGCGGCGGCTGCTCGCTGCCGTCGTCGTACCGGTGGTCGTCGACGGGTTCGTTGG
>NZ_BAAALT010000133.1:0-1708 GCF_039528515.1 Luedemannella flava | reverse complement strand
GCCATGTGGCCGCTGCCGGAGGCGCGGTGGCCGGCCGGCGGCCCGCACCAGCCGATCGCCCTGGGCGTGGTGACCGCCGCGGCCGGCCTGTTCGCCGTGCACGCGGCGTTGACGGCCGCCTACGGCGCGGTGAGCGGCCCGGCGTCGGCGGCGTTCCGGCTGCTCGGCCTGCACCCGTACCGTGTGCACGCGCTGCTTGCCGGCCTGGCCGGCGAGTGTGACCGGGTCGCGGCGCTCGCCGCGACCCATGCCGAGGAAGACCCCGAGAACCTGCCCGCCGCCTCAGCACCGTTGCTGGATATCGGCGCCGAGGTCCACGCCAGCTGGGAGGTGCGTCTCTTTGCATCCTGATCACCCACACGACCATGAGCACGGCCCCGACGAGGTCCCCCACACCCATCCGGAGCCGGGCGTCGACCCGCACCCGGCGCTGCCCGCCACGGGCGCGCGGGCGCTGCGGATCGGCATCGGCGGACCGGTCGGCTCCGGCAAGACGGCGCTGGTCGCGGCCCTGTGCCGGACGCTGTCGCAGGAGCTGAACCTCGCGGTCGTGACCAACGACATCTACACCACCGAGGACGCGGACTTCCTGCTGCGCAACGGCGTCCTGCCGGCCGAGCGGGTGCGCGCCGTGGAGACGGGGTGCTGCCCGCACACCGCGATCCGCGACGACATCGCCGCGAACCTCGACGCCGTCGAGGAGCTGGAGGCGGCGCTCGGCCCGCTCGACCTGGTGCTGGTGGAGAGCGGCGGCGACAACCTCACCGCCACCTTCAGCAAGGGCCTCATCGACGAGCAGATCTTCGTGATCGACGTGGCCGGCGGCGACAAGGTCCCCCGCAAGGGCGGCCCCGGCGTCACCAGCTCCGACCTGCTCGTCATCAACAAGGTCGACCTGGCCCCGCTGGTCGGCGCCGACCTGTCGGTGATGGAGCGGGACGCGGCGGCCCGGCGTGGCGACTCCCCCACCATCTTCACGTCCCTGGTCCGCGACCCGGGCGCCACCGACGTGGCGGACTGGATCCGCGGCCTGCTCAAGGACCGCTAGGTGCGCGCTGCCGCCCGGATCGAGGCGGTCGCCGACGGCGCCGGGGGCACCCGGCTGGCCGTACTCTCCGGGGAGGTGCCGCTGCTGCCGCGCCGCACCGGGCCACGGCCCGGGCCCGGGGAGCCGGTCACCGTGCACCTGGTCGGCGGGGCGGCCGGCCCGCTCGGCGGGGACGACCTCACGGTCGACATCGTCGTCGGGCCGGGGGCGGCGCTGCGCATCCGGACGGTCGCCGCTTCGATCGCGCTGCCGGACCGCGCCGGGTCACCCTCCCACACGGTGGTACGGGCGTCCGTGGCGTCGGGCGGGCGCCTCGACTGGCTGCCCGAGCCCTTGATCGCGGCGGCCCGCTGCCGGCACGAGACGCTGGCCCGGATCGCGCTGTCGACGGGCGCGTTCCTACGCTGGCGCGACGAGCTCGTCTGCGGCCGCCACGGCGAGGAGCCCGGCGACGCGTCGGTGACCACGGTCGTGCGCTACGCCGGCCGTCCCCTGCTCCACCATCAGGTCGGCGTCGGCCCGTCCTTTCCGGGCTGGGCCGGCGCCGCTGTCCTCGCGGGAGCCCGCGCGACCGGCACGATCGTGGTGGCCGCCCCGTCCTGGGCGGACGGTGGCCCGCCGCCCGCGGCCGTGCGCGGCGACCGGGCGGCGCGCGCCCCG
>NZ_BAAALT010000132.1:0-525 GCF_039528515.1 Luedemannella flava | reverse complement strand
TCCCCGTTCGCTCGCCGCTACTGGGGGAATCTCGGTTGATTTCTTTTCCTCGGGGTACTTAGATGTTTCAGTTCCCCCGGTTCGCCTCCCAACACCTATGGATTCAGTGTGGGATACCCTGCTGATGCAGGGTGGGTTTCCCCATTCAGAAATGCCCGGGTCACAGGTCGTTTGCCACCTCGCCGAGCCTTATCGCAGGCTTCCACGTCTTTCATCGCCTCTGGCTGCCTAGGCATCCACCGTGTGCGCTTCATCGCTTGACCATATAACCCCAAGGGGTCTGGATCCGCGATGACAGTTTGACAATTGCCGGATACGCTTGAGACATATCTCGTGCCCCTTCCTCTCGGAAAGGGCCTTTGTCAGCATGATTCACATTGTNCGCTGACCTCCTGCGTGCAAGGCAGGCGCTCTCCCAGCTGAGCTAAGGCCCCTCTGATTCCCACGTGACATGGGCAATTTTATTCAGGACAAGGCATGTTGTGGCGACGCATAGCCTGCTATGCGAGTCACGACATAACGCGG
>NZ_BAAALT010000131.1:0-585 GCF_039528515.1 Luedemannella flava | reverse complement strand
GGACACTTTTTGCAGATGGCAGGGTCGGAGCGGTAGTGTTTGTAGCCGTTCCTGTCCGTCGTTGCATAGGTCAGCAGCCGGCCTTCGGGACAACGGTAGCCATCGGTTTGCTCCTCGTAAGCGAAGCTTGATTTGCGCATCATGCCGGGCTTTGGGGCAGACGGGCGGCGGTATCCGGTCACCCCCAGAATATCCCGCTCCTCCAGTCCCCGGGCTATCGCTGAAGTGGCATAGCCCGCATCAAGACCAACCGCCTTGACCTGGAAGCTGAAGCGGTGTGCCTGACGGTCCAGCCGGTTCAGATAAACAATGCTGTCATGGACATTGGCCGGTGTGGTGAAGGTGTCCGTGACGATCCCCAATTTACCGTCCACCGTGCGGTGGTCCAGATAGAAGAAGCCCTTTGGCTTGCCCTCACGCACNACCTTGGTTTGCTTGACCTCAGGAGAGCGCTCCTGCTCCTTTAGCGGCTTCTGGCCATGCAGCCTGCGTTCCGCCTCAACCGCCCGGTCCAGGTCCGCCCAATAATCGGCCCGTGACTTCTCGATTTGAGCCAGATCGTATTTGCCTTTGTTGGCATTCGCC
>NZ_BAAALT010000130.1:0-29971 GCF_039528515.1 Luedemannella flava | reverse complement strand
CGCGACGCGCGCGCGGGTCGCTCCCCGACGGCGCGCGTCGCGCTGACCGTCAGCTGCCGAGGGTACGGGCGAGAAAGGCGAGCTGTTCGCGCTGCTGGTGGGTCTGGCCGCCCTCGTGCCCGTTGTAGGGCCACACGGAGATCTCCTTGGCCCCCGCGTAGTGGTGGTGCGCCGCGAAGACCGTCGACGGCGGGCACACCCCGTCCATGAGCGCCACGCTGAACAGCGCGGTCGCCCGGGCACGGGCGGCGTGGTTCACGCCGTCCACGTAGGACAGTGTGGTGAACGTCTCCTCCACCCGGTCGCGCTGGATCCGCAGATAGTTCACCAGCTCCTGGTACGGGTACGCGTCGCTGATATCGAGCGCCCGCCGCCAGTGGCACAGGAACGGCACGTCGATAAGCGCGGCGCTCACGTCGGGCACGAGGCCGGCCGCGGCCAGCGCGAGGCCGCCGCCCTGGCTGCCGCCGGCGACCGCGACCCGGTCGGGGTCGACCAGCGGATGGGCGCGCAGCGCGTCCACGGCCCGGGCCGCGTCGGTCATGAGGCGCCGGTAGTAGTACGTACGGGCCTCGCGCACGCCGCGCGTCATCACGCCGGGGAAGGCCGGGTCGATCGGCCCGTGCGGGTCGTCCGGGGTGTCGCCGAACTGGTACCCGCTGCCCTGTCCCCGGGTGTCCATGACCAGGTTGGCGTACCCGGCGCAGGCCAGGAGCAGCCAGTCGTGCGGCAGGGCCCGGCCGCCGCCGTAGCCGATGTAGCTGACCACGCCGGGCAGGCGCCGCCCGGCGGCGGTCGCGCCGGCCGGCACGAGGAACCAGCCCTTGATCGGGTCGCCGGCGAAGCCGGGGAAGGTCACGTCGTACACCTCGACCGCGACGAGGCCGGCGTCGTACGGGGTGAAGACGGCACCCCCCTCGTGCGCGCGGGCTTCTTTCAGGGTCGCCGCCCAGAACTCGTCGAAGTCGGCCGGCTCCTCCCGCTCGGGCGCGTACTCCCGCAGGTCCGCGAGCGACATGTCCGACAGCGGCATAACAAGATCCTCTCTGCGCGATGAGGGCAACCTATCGGCCGCGCGCGCCGAGCTCAGTGGCGCACGTCACACCGATTTCCGTATTTATTTCGATACCGTGCGTGACCAGCGGCGGAGCAGGCCGGGTGCACAGCGATCGGAATGGAACCCGCCGGGCCCACTCGGACTCGCATCCGCGTGGGTGCGACCACCGACGGCGTCCACTGGGCAGGACGCGACGCCTGGATCACGACATATCCCCTGCTCTGCAGGGGTTTATGACGATCAGCCGGGTTGGTCGCATCCCGGCGTTCACACGAGTGGCTCAGCAGGGACACCGTGCCGTAGCGCAGGACCCCGACCATTACCCTGGGCTGCGGGGAGCAGACAGGCACGGCCGCCGGGGGCCGCGCCGAGCGGGAAGGGGGACGGCAATGACGAACGGGCGCTCCCGCTCGTCCGGCCGGCCCACCCTCGACCAGGTCGCCGCCAGGGCGGGCGTCGCGCGGGCCACCGCGTCGCGCGTGCTCAACGGATCCGCCCAGGTCAGCGACGCCTCCCGGGAGCTCGTCGAGCAGGCCGCGGCCGACCTGGGATACATCCCCAACGTCGCCGCCCGGTCGCTCGTGACGCACCGCACCGACTCCATCGCCCTCGTGGCCTTCGAGCCCGAGCGCCGCGTCTTCGGCGACCCGTGGTTCGCCCGGGTCATCCGGGGCGTGTCCGGCGTGCTCGGCAGCACCGACCTGCACCTGTGGATCGCGTTCGCGCAGTCCGCCGCCGAGCGGGCCCGCATCGGCTACTACCTCACCGGCGACCACGTCGACGGCGTCCTGCTGCTGTCGCTGCACCACAGCGACCCGTTGCCGCACGTCCTGTCGCAGCGCGGCCTGCCCACCGTGGTGGCCGGCCGCTCGCTCACCGCCGAGGCGTCGGCCGCCGGCTACACGCACACCGGCCCCGACCTCACCAACTACGTGGACATCGACGACGCGGGCGGGGCGCGGCTCGCGGTGCGTCACCTGCTCGCCACCGGCCGGCGCCGGATCGCCATGATCGCCGGCCCGCAGCACCTCGGCTTCTGCGTCGCCCGCCTGCGCGGCTACCGGGAGGCGCTCGCCCAGGCGCGCATCCCCCTCGACCCCGACCTCGTGGCGTACGGCGACCTCAGCGACGACAGCGGCGCCCTCGCGGCGCGACGCCTGCTGGAGACGCGACCCGACATCGACGGCATCGTCGCCGGCTCGGACGCCATGGCGGCGGGGGCGCTGCGCGGGCTGCGCGGCTGGCGCTCCGTGCCCGAGCAGGTCTCCGTCGTCGGCTTCGACAACTCCCTGCTCGCCCAGCACACCGTGCCGGCGCTGACCACCGTCGACGTGCCGGCCGAGGAGATGGGCCGGCAGATGGCGTCCGTGCTCATCGACGCCATCGCCGGCGCGGCCCCGATCGGCATCGTGCTGGACACCCACCTGATCCGAAGGCATTCCGCGTAGGGCTCAGCGCGGCAGCCGGCCGGCGTCGTTGACGCAGCGCAGCACCGGGGCCGAGGTCAGCTCCGCCGCGGCGGCCGTGGTCAGCCCCGTGACCTGGAACCGAATGGTCTCCCCCGGCAGCAGGGTCACCAGCGCCTCGTCCACCGTGGCGGCCGGGTCGACCCGGTCGGGCTGCAGCACGAGGTCGCGCAGCAGGGTCCGGGCCGTGACCGTGACCGTGACGCCGCCCTCCGCCGGGGTCACCTCGGCCGCGAAGTCCGGCGCCGGGTAGTCGATGTCGCGGTCCTCGGCGAAGAACCACAGCGCCCGCCGCCACTGGCCGCACGACGCGACGAGCAGCTCGCGGGCCGGGTCGCCGGCGGCCGCCAGCCGCTCCGGCACGGTCACGAGGTGCACCGAGCGCGGCGGTACGCGCACGCTCTCCACGTGCGTAGCCAGCGGCTCGCCCGTCAGCGACCGGCGCACCAGGGTCACGTCGGCCGGCCACGGCGTGGCCGCGTCGTTGACGACGGCGACGACGAGCCCGTCGCCGCGCGGCTGGACGGTGAGCAACCGGTCGGCGTACACGCGGCGCAGCGCGTACCAGAGGGGTTTGCGGCGGCCGTCGCCGTCGACGGCGGCCCACGAGGTCACCGGCCAGCAGTCGTTGAGCTGCCAGATCACCGTGCCGGTGCAGACCGGCCAGTGCGACCGGAAGTGCTCGACGCCCAGGGTGAGCGCCCGGGCCTGGTTGACCTGGGTGAGGTAGTGCCACTCGTCGAAGTCGGCGGCCGGGCCGAAGTGGTGGGCCAGGCCGCGCGCGAGCTTGCCGTTGCCGTCGTCGGCCTTCTGGTGGTGCAGGACGCCCGCCGAGTCCGGGGCCAGGGGGTCGTCGGAAACCGAACGGCGCAGGGTGGCGAAGGTGGGCGGGGCCTGGAAGCCGAACTCGGCGGCGAAGCGGGGCACGTAGTCGCGGTAGCCGGTGTAGTCACGGCGGTTCCACACGTCCCAGATGTGCTTGGTGCCGTAGCGGTCGTCGAGCGGGTCGCGGTCCATCGAGCCGCTGTAGGGCGACCCCGGCCAGTACGGGCGGGTCGGGTCGACCTCGGCGACGATCTTCGGCAACAGCTCGAGGTAGTAGCCGCGACCCCAGGTGCGGTCGTCGACGGCGGGCCGCCAGCCCCAGGAGTGCCAGCCCTCGATGTTCTCGTTGTTGCCGTTCCACAGCACCAGGCTCGGATGCGGCGCCAGGCGGGCGACCTGCTCGCGGGCCTCCGCCTCGACCTCGGTCGCGAGCGGCTCCTCCTCCGGGTAGGCCGCGCAGGCGAACAGGAAGTCCTGCCACACGAGCACCCCGGCGGCGTCGCACAGCTCGTAGAAGTCCTCACTCTCGTACAAACCGCCGCCCCAGACCCGCAGCAGGTTGAGGTTCGCGTCGGTGGCCTGCGCGATCCGCGCGGCGTAGCGGGCCCGGTCGACCCGCGTCGGGAAGCTGTCGTCGGGGATCCAGTTGGCGCCCTTGACCAGGACCGGCTCGCCGTTGACAACGATGGCGAACCGCTCGCCGATCTCGTCGGGCGCGGTGTCCAGCTCGACCGTGCGGAACCCGATCCGCCGCCCGAACGTGTCGAGCGGCACCTCGTCGGTGGTCGCCAGGGTCACCGTCAGCTCGTGCAGGGCCGGCTCGCCGTACCCCCGGGGAAACCAGCGGGCCGGCTGCGGCACGACCAGCTCGACCACCGCGCTGTCGGCGCCCTCGGTCACCTTGCCGGTGACCGAGAGCGCGCCGACCCGCGCGGTCACCAGCAGCGGCACGTCGGTGCCGACGCGGGCGACGTCGACGTGCACGTCCACCCGGCCGTTGCCGTCCGGGTCGAGGGTCACCAGGGGCCGGACCCGGTCGAACCGGGCGGTGCTGTAGCTGTGCAGCCCGATGGGCCGCCAGATGCCGGCCGTGACCAGGGTCGGGCCCCAGTCCCAGCCGAAGTTGCAGGCCATCTTGCGGATGAAGTTGAACGGCTGCGGGTACGCGTTGGGCAGCTCGCCCAACGCGTCCCGCACCCCCTCCGCGTACGTGTACGCCGAGGTGAAGGTGATGGCGATCGAGTTGTCCCCGGGACGCAGCAGGGCGGTCACGTCGAAGCGGTACGACCGGTGCTGGTTGCGCGTCGCGCCCACCACCGTGCCGTTGACCACCACCTCGGCGATCGTGTCCAGACCCGCGCAGACCAGCTCGACGCGCTCCCCGGCGGCGCCGGACCACGCGAACGTGGTCTCGTAGCGCCAGTCGGTGCGCCCGATCCAGGCCAGCTCCACCTCGTTGTCGTCGAGGTACGGGTCGGGGATGAGGTCCGCCGCCAGCAGGTCGGTGTGCACGCACCCGGGCACGGTGGCGGCAACCCCCGCCACCGGCACCGGCGTGCCGCCGACCGCGCTGAGCGTCCAGCCCTCGTGCAGGTCCCGGTAGGTCACTCGCTACTCCACTCGTACCGCGTCGATGTCGAACGTGCCGTTGCCGAACCACAGGTACACGGCCCGGACGTCGTTGATGTTGGCGTCACAGCCGGTGAAGACCGACAGGTCGGCGCTGACCGTGGTCGTGGTGTTCGCGTTGACCCACTGCCACGAGTTCGCCTGGCACCAGGTCCACGAGTTGCCGAGCTGCAGGACGATCTCGGTCGAGGTGCCCGCGTCGCCGGTCCTCAGGTCGAACGAGATCTTCGTCCGGCCCGACAGGTCCAGCGCCGGCGCCGGGGTGACGCCGAACCAGGCCCCGCCGTCCGCGGAGTTCGCGGTGACCCGCGCCCCGTGGGTGAAGTTGGTGGCGAAGTCCGACTGCTGGGTGACCGTGCCCGCGTCGGGCGTCCAGCTCGCCGGCGCCCAGCCGTCCGTGCCGTTCTCGAACGAGTAGATGACCCAGGCGGCGTTCGGGTCCGGCTTGACCTCGACCGTGATCGTGGCCGGGTTGGACACGTCGCCGTTGGTGGCGGTCGCGGTGTAGGTCGCGTACGCCTTGCCGGCGAAGCTCGCCGCCGGCGCGAACGTCACCTTGCCGGTGCTGTCCGCGGTGAACGTGCCGCCGGTGACCGTGACGGTGCTCTGGCGGCCGGCGGTGGCCGGATCGAGGTCCACCGAGTACGGCCTGATCCTGGCCTGGTACGCGATGTCGTTGGCGATCACGTTGAGCGTGGCCGACTGGCCGGACTCGACGGCCGTGGCGTCGTCGTCGGCGACCGGCGGGAACTGCGGCCAGATCTGGTTGGCGCCCATCGCCTTGGCGAGGTTGGTCTGCAGGATGCAGCCCGGGCTCGGGCAGTAGACGGTGAACCCGTCGTAGTCCGGGTACAGCGAGCCGCCGTCGCGCTGGTCGGCCAGCATCCAGTACAGCGCGCCGTTGCCGCCGTTGCGGGCGAACGCGTCCATCCACTCCTTGTAGACGTTCGCGCGGTCCGCCTTGTTCTTCCAGCCGTACTCGCCCATCATGACCGCCTTGCCCAGTTTACGGGCATCCTTCACGTGGTCGGTGATGTACTTCGTGCCCCACGCGCGCGTCTGCTGCCAGCCGTCCGGGTAGAGGTGGAACGACATGACGTCCACGGCCGGCAGCTTGGCCAACGCGATGGTGTCCACGCCGTCGTTGCAGTTGCGGATCCAGTCCGAGCTGCCCGGCTCGCAGTAGAAGCCCTCGTCGCCGACACTGACCAGGTGCCTGGCGTCGAGCGACTTGATGTAGCGGGTCATCTCGTCGGCCCACGTCGTGATGGTGGTGGTCGTGCAGTTGGCCGAACGCGGATAGACCTGGTGGCCGCCGCAGCGGGGCTCGTTGGCGAGCTCCCACGTCATCACCGTCGGGTCGTCCTTGTACCTGATCCCGGTGTAGGAGTTGACCCGGTTGAGCAGGCCGCTGATGTAGTCCTTGTACCAGCCCCTGATGGTGGCGTTGGTGTAGAAGTCGTCGTGGTACGACGCGCCGGCCCACCGCACGTACTGATCCATGCCGCCGAAGTCCGACCAGTTGTTGGTGAACGGCAGGACGATCTTCAGGCCGTTGAGCCGGGCCTTGTAGAGCACGTAGTCGAGCTTCTTGAGCCCGTTGTCGCCCTCGTTGAGCGCCGGGCGGCCGGCTGCGGCGTCCCAGTACTGCAGGTAGAAGCTCTTGTCGCCGCTGTGCACCGAGTCGGTGCCGCCCGGGGTGCCGATGTCGAACCAGCCCCACACGCGCAGCACCTGGAACTTCGCCGCCGCCGCCGAGTCGAGCAGCTCGTCGACCATGAACTGCGACGAGTAGTTCAGGTAGTAGTTGTTCGAGCCGGCGAACCGGAACGGCTTGTTGTTGAGGTACAGGTTGTAGCCCTTGCGGCTGACGAACTCCGACGGCTTCGCCGCCGGGAAGGCGGTCTGCGCCGACGCGGTCGTCGCCAGGACGACGCCGCCGGCGGCGAGCACCACCGCCACCGCTGCGGCTATCACCGTAGCTTTCTTGAACACCTGCGTGTCACTCCTTTGGCTAGGGGGTCAGCAGGTCGAGCAGGCGGCGGTCCACCAGGTAGCCGTCGTGCGGCTCGAAGTGGGCGCCCTCCCGACCGTGACCGACGACGCCGAACGGGCCCTCGAACTCCCACAGGGCCCAGCCCCACCGGAATTCCCTGAAGGCCGCCAGCAGGTCGGCGAACCATCGGACCGCCACATCGTCCGATGTGGCGGCGAAACATCCAAACTCCCCGATGTGAACGGAAACGCCCCGCGCCGCGACCTCACGCCACGGGGTACAGAACTCGCGCAGCCCCTGAAAGTCCCACCACCGGCCGTCGTAGGAGCAGGGGTAGGTCGGCTCGGGCAGACCCACGTCGTGGTCGAGCGCCTTGAGATCGGGATGCGCCGGGCGTTGTTGTCCGGCGCCTCGTCGTCCCGCCGGAACAGCCACTGGAAGTTGAACCCGTAACGGGTCATCTAGCGCTCCAGCTTCAGGGCGATATCGCGCACCAATGTGGGGACGGCGAGGGTGAGCTTGCCGCCGGTCACGCGGGCCTCGCCGCGGGCGACCTCGGTGCCGCCGTCGCAGGTCAGCCACCGCGCCCGCCAGACCCCGTCGGCCAGACCGGTCAGGCTCAGCGCCGCGCCGCTCACCGTGGGCGGTTGATACGAGTACGCCAGCTCGGCGTTGCGCCGCAGCGCGTCCTTGACCGCCTCGGTGTAGGCGGCGCGGGCGCCGGCGACCGTGTACTCCCCCGCCCGCACCCAGGCCAGCACGCGGCGGCGCGACGTCAGGGCCAACGCGACGACGTCACCGGACACCGTGGCCGGCGTCGGCGTGTAGTCGGCCAGGCGCTCGCCCTTGAGGAACTCCACGAGGCCGTTGACCTGGCGCCAGCCGTCGACCTTCTCCAGGTACTCGTCCCACCACCAGTACATGGCGCCGCTGGCGAAGCCGGAGAACGCCGCCGCCCACAGGCCGTTGTGCCATCCGATCGCCTCGGGGTCGGTGCCCGGGTCGTCGGCGCCGCCACTCGCGCCGTACTCGGCGAGCACGACCGGCTTGCCGGCGGCGTTCGCGCGCTCGGACGCCGCGAACTCGGCCATCCGCCTGCCGGCGTCGTCGGCGCTGTAGAGATGCGTGCACGCGAAGTCCAGCTCCGGCAGGCGCCAGATGGTCGACGTGGCGCCCGAGGCGTAGCTGTTCGTGATCGGCCGCCGGTACGGGTCGTGCCGGCGCAGCACCCTGGTCATCCGGGTGATCCACGGCGCCAGGGCCGCGTCGGAGATCGGGGTCAGGCTGACCTCGTTCCACCACTCCCAGCACCACAGCGCGGGATGCGCGGCCCACCGGCCGGCGACGTAGCGCAGCCGGCGCTCGAACAGCGCCTGCGCGGCCTCGTCGGTGACGAACTGTTCCGGCTCGGCCAGCGGCCCCCCGTTGGCCCTGTTGTACGGGTTGTCGGCCCACTCCGTGTTGTACGACCTGCTGAACTGGCCGTGGTTGACCAGCACCAGCATGACCCGGATGCCCTGCCGGTGCGCCCGGTCGAGGACCTGGTCGAGCAGCCACGCCTGGCGCAGCCGCGCGGTGTAGTCGCCGAGCCCGGTGTCCTTCCACTCCAGCGCGAACGACCAGGCCGCCATCCACACCCGGGTGGCGTTGCCGCCGAACCCGCCGAGCTTGCCCAGCCACCGGTCGAAGTCGGCGAGCACCTTAACCGGGTCCGTTTCCCGGGACCAGCAGATGTTCGCCCCGACCGGGTGGAACACGCTGCCGTTGTCGTAGCGGAACCCGCCGCCGGCCACGCGCACGAAGCCACGGGCGTCCGCCTCGGCCGCCGGCCCGACGTCGAGGCTCAGTGGGGCACTGACCAGCGGCTTCGCGCCACCGGCCAGCGTCGCGGTCGCTGTCCACCGGCCGGGCACCGGGAACGCGACCCGGACCAGCCAGTGCGGCTCGCCCAGCCGGGCACCGGTCGCGGGCTCGTAGTCCTGGAAGGAGAACGCCGGGACGGTGAGCTCCGCCTTGTTCGGACCCGCGAAGGTGACCGTGAGGTCCACCTGCGCCGGGTCGTAGGGGTTGGCCCAGACGCCGTCGGTGTCCACGACGAACGCGCTGACGCCGCGCGCGCTCGGCGCCCCCGCCCCCGCCCGCAGGGCCACGGTCGTGGCCGGGCGCGGCGAGGGCGGCGGCGGTGGCGCCTCCCCAGGCGTGGGCGTGGCCGCGGGCCCGTCACCGTCGGGGGTGCAACCGGCCACGGCGAGGCCGGCCGTGCCCGCCGCCGCGAGCACCGCGCGTCTGGTGACCATCAGCCCTTGAGCCCCGTGATGGTGATGCCGCGGGTGAACTGCTTCTGGAAGACCAGGAAGAAGATGACCGTGGGCAGGGACGCGATGAGCGCGGCGACCATGATGACGCCGCTGTTCTGCGCGCCCGGGTAGTTGGAGTTCAGGCGCGCCAACGCGACCGGCAGGGTCGCCATGGAGTCGTCGCCGGTCACGATGATGAGCGGCCAGAGGAAGTTGTTCCACTCGCCGAGCACCACGAAGATCGCCATCGCGGCGAGCGCCGGTCGCAGCAGCGGCAGCACGACACTCCACCAGATCCGCCACTCCCCCGCGCCGTCCACGCGCGCGGCCTGGAACAGCTCGTCCGGCAGCGACTGCAGGTACTGCACGAGGAAGAACACGACGAACGCCTTGGCCAGCGCCGGGATGATGTACCCCTGGTACGTCGACAGCCAGCCCAGGTCGCTGACCGTGATGTAGTTGGGGATCAGGGTCACCTGCCAGGGCAGCATCATCGACCCGATGATCAACAGATAGATGATCCGTCGCCCGGGCAGCTGGTGCTTCGCGATGACGAGCGCGGCCAGCGACGCTATGAGCAGCGCGCCGAGCGTGATCGACGTGGAGATCAGCACGCTGTTGAACATGAACTTCCAGTAGCCGCCGGAGACCTGCGTGAAGCGCTGGAACAGGCCGGCCGTGTGGCCCGGGTTCTGGACGTCGGGGTTCCAGACCCTGTCGTAGAAGTTGTTCAGCGTCGGGTCCTGCGGGATCCACGTCGGAGGGCTGCGGGTGATCTCGGGCACCGACTTGAAGCTGCTGATCACCATCCAGTAGAACGGCGCCAGCATCGACAGCGCGAGCACGTACAGCGGAATGGTGGCGAGCCGCTGCCCGAGGCTCGGCCTGGTGAGCGACCCGCGCTTCGTCCCGTTCGACGGGGGCATCTCCACCGCTGCAGCGCTCATGTCAGATCCCTGTTCGCCCTGGTGATCCGCAGGTGGATCATGCTGATCACGAAGATGATGACGAGCAGCACCCACGCGATCGCGGACGCGCGACCGAGGTAGAAGTGCCCGAAGCCCTGGTCGTACAGGTAGGGCACGATCATCAGGGCCGAGTCGTGCAGGCCGCCGATGACGCCGGCGCTGCGGAAGAAGATGATGAAGACGGCTTCGAAGATCTGGAAGGCGCCGATGAGGCCCGTGATGACGACGTAGGCCGTCACCGGGCGCAGCAGGGGCAGCGTGATCTTCGTGAACTGCTGCCACGGGGTCGCGCCGTCCATGCGGGCCGACTCGTAGTACTCCTCGGGGATGGCGTTGAGACCCGCCACGAAGATGACCATGCCGTAGCCGATGCCGCCCCAGACGCCCATGAAGACGAGGACGGGCACCGCGAGCGACGGCGTCGACAGCCACTCCACCCGGTCGACGCCGAAGAGGCCGACGAACTGGTTCGCCATGCCGTAGTCCTCGGGCGAGAAGATCCACTTCCAGATCAGGTTGAGCGCGATCGCCGAGGTGACCGACGGCAGGAAGAACAGCACCCGCACCGTGCGGTGCAGCCAGCTCTGCCCGCGGAACGCCATCGCCACGATGAGCGCCATGATGGTCGTCAGCGTGACCGAACCGGCGACGTACAGGAACGTGTTGAGCATGGCCTTGCGGAAGCGCTCGTCCCCGAACAGCGACGTGTAGTTCTCCAGCCCGATCCACACCGGCGGCTTGATGCCGCGGTAGTTGGTGAAGCTCAGGTACAGCGACTTGACGAGCGGATAGATCACGAAGACGCCGAACAGCACCGCGAATGGCGCCATCATCAGCAGCGACGTACCGTTACGGCGCCAGCGGGCGGCCCGCAGCGTCATCCCCTTCACCGCGGGAGGGGGCGCGGGGCCGGGGTCCACGGCGCCGTCGGTCGGGATGACCTCGGTGGTCATCGGTCCTCACTTTCGAAAGCGGCCTCGGGCCAGCCCCGTGGGTGCCCACCGTCGCCGGTGGGCACCCACGGACGGACCGCCTACTTCTTGAGGTTGTCGTTCATGATCTTGGCGGCGTCGGCCAGGGCCGACTCGGGCGCCACACCGTCGAACATCGACTTCTGCAGGGCCTTGTCCACCAGCGACGAGGAGTCCTCCCAGCCCGGGCACGCGGGCGGGCCCTCAGCGGTGCCGTAGATCGACTGCAGGGTCTGCACGACCTCCGGCTTGGCCTGCAGGCCGGCGAGCTGGTCGGGGCGCGACGAGAGGAACAGCGAGCCGCTGACGGCCAGCGTGTCGGCGATCGTCTTGATCGCGGCCGGGTCGTACAGGTACGTGATGAAGTCGGCCGCCGCCTGCTGGTTCTTGCTGTACGACATGACACCGATGACACGGCCGCCCAGGAACGTCGTGCCGCCGGCGGCACCGGCCGGCATGGGCGCGACACCGAGCTTGTCCTTGAGGGCCGGGACGGTCGACGGAATGCCCGAGAGCAGCCAGTTGCCGCCCGAGATCATGGCGACCTCGCCCTTGCCCATGCCGCCCGTGACGTCGAAGCCGGCGTCCTTCGGCGCGCCGTACTTCGTGTAGAGCTCGCCGTAGAACCTCAGCGCCTCGACCGCCTGCGGGGAGTCGATGGTGGCCTTGGTGCAGCCCTCGTCGTAGAGGTTGCCGCCCGCCTGACGCAGGAAGTTGAAGTACTCCAGCCAGCTGGTGTTGCCCCACTCCATGGCGAACGGGTACTTGACGCCGGCGGCCTTGAGCTTCGTGATGGCGTCCGTCAGCTCGGCCCACGTCTTGGGCGGGCCGGCGATCTTCGCCTTCGCGAACAGGTCGGGGTTGTAGTAGAGCACGTAGGCGCTCAGGTCGAACGGTGCGCCGTAGACGGCGCCGTCGGTGGACGTGATGGACTTCCAGATGGCCTGCTGCGACACCGACTTGGCCACATCGACCACGCCGAGGGTCTTCAGGTCGACCATGCCGCCGAGCGCGCCGAACTGGATGCCCCAGGACAGGCCGCCGGTGATGATGTCGGCACCCTGCTTGGCCTGCGCGGCCGCCAGGATCTTCGCGTTGCCGTCGGCCCAGGTGATGGTCTCGACCTTGATGGTCACGTCAGGGTGCGCCGCCTTGTACTGGTCGGCGGCCTTCTGGATGGCCTTGGTGTCCTCGTCGGAGCCGGTGTTCCACATGGTCAGGGACACGGGGCCGCTGGTCTGCTGCTCCCCTGTGGAGCTGTTGCAGCCACCCAAGATGAGCGCGGCCGCGGCGAGCCCACACAGGAGCGCTCTTCTGCGCACAGCCATGTTCCTCCTATCGCCGGAGAGTGTCGTTCGAGGTGGTGAACGGGTTTAGCCGTGAGGCGGGGGTTGAGCCGACGCCGACGCGTGATCCCGATCACTGGTCGGGCTGCTCAGGTGTCGTGGACACTACGACCGCATACCAACGATGTCAATAGATGTAATGTGAAGCGGTTCAGTAGGTTGCCTATTACCTGCGTGAGCGCGTGTGGCGCGTGTCAATGTTCTCGATATTTAACAATCTGTTGTTGACATCGTTGGCACTGCGGTGATTCATTAAGCGCCACGATTCGGGCAGGACCGCGCCATCGCGGCCCCCATCCTGCGCGGGATCGACTCCGGCCGCGGAAGGAGAGCGCGGTGACCCTCGACGCGCCCGACGCGACGGCGCGGCCGTCGCGCGCCACGCTGCGTGACGTCGCGCAGCTGGCCGAGGTGAGCATCAAGACCGCCTCGCGCGTCCTCAGTGGACAGCCCAACGTGCGCGAGGAGACCGCCCGCCGCGTGCGCGACGCGGCCCGCGCCCTGCGCTTCCGGCCCAACCGCCTGGCCCGCGACCTGCGCTCCGGCGCGGTCTCGACGGCGGTCGGGTTCGTCATCGGCGACCTGTCCAACCCGTTCTACACGCAGATCGCCGCGGGCGCGGAGCGGCTGCTGCGCGAGCACGGCCTGGAGCTGTTCATCGCGACCAGCGACGAGGATCCCGAGCGCGAGCGCCGGGTCACCCTCACCATGCTCGAGCGCCGGGTCCGCGCGCTGTTCGTCGTGCCGGTCGCCGAGGAGCACGCCTACCTGGTGCCGGAGCAGCAGCTGGGCACGCCCATGGTGTTCATCGACCGGCCGGCCGTGGACGTCGCCGCCGACAGCATCGTGCTGGACAACCGCCGGGCCGTGCGCGAGGCGACGGAGCGCCTGATCGCGCTGGGGCACCGCCGCATCGGGCTCGTCGCCGACCGTACCCAGGTGTGGACGGCCCGCGAGCGGGTCGCCGGCTTCGCCGACGCGATGCGCGCCGCCGGCACCGAGGACTGGCAGCGCTGGGTGCACCGCGCCCACGACGTGGCGACCGCCCGGGCGGTGGCGAGCGACCTGCTGGCCGGACCGGACGCGCCGACCGCCCTGTTCGCGCTCAACAACCGGATCACCGCGGGCGTCGTCAACGCGGTCGCCGGGCTGCCCGGTCCGCCTGCCATCCTCGGCTTCGACGACTTCGAGTTCGCCGCCACCCTGGGCATCTCGGTCATCGCGCACGACCCGGTCGACCTGGGTCGCCGCGCGGCGGAGACCGCGCTGGACCGGCTCGCCGGGCGCACCGGCATGCCCCAGCAGATCGTCCTGCCCACCCGCTTCGTCGCGCGGGGATCGGGCGAGCGGCCGCCGCCGAAGGCAGGCCCGTGACGCCGTCCGCGGACTGGGCGATCGCCATCGACATCGGCGCGACCAAGATCGCGGGAGCACTCGTCGACGCGACGGGCACGATGCGCGAGCAGCGGGTCCGGCCCACCCTGGCCGGCGCGGACGGCGAGGACCTGGTCTGGCCGCAGCTCGGCGCCCTCATCGACGACCTCAGCGCCGTCGCGCCGGGCGCCCTGGCCGGCGTCGGCATCGGCTCGGCCGGCCCGCTCGACCTGGTGGCCGGCACGGTCAGCCCGGTCAACATCCCGGCCTGGCGTGCGTTCCCCCTCGTGGAGCACGTCCGCCGGCAGGCCGGCCTGCCCGTACGGCTGGCGGGCGACGGCATCTGCGCCGCTGTGGGCGAGCACTGGCTCGGCGCCGCCCGGGGCGTCGACGACGTCATCGTGATCGTCGTGTCCACCGGTGTGGGCGGTGGGATCATCCAGCTCGGCCGGCTGCACCAGGGCCGCTCCGGCAACGCCGGCCACATCGGACACATGGTCGTCGACCTCGACGGCGAGCCCTGCCCGTGCGGCGGGCGCGGCTGCGTGGAGGCCATGTCCAGCGGGCCGTCGATGGTGTCCTGGGCGCTGCGCCAGGGGTGGCGGCCGCCCGGAAGCGCGTCGACGGCGGTGGAACTTGCGGCGTCCGCCCGCGCGGGCGACCCGGTCCCGGTCGCCGCGTTCCAGCGCGCCGCGCGCTCGCTGGCCGCCGGCATCACCTCGGTCGCCGCGGCCGGCGACCTGACCGACGCGGTCATCG
This sequence comes from Luedemannella flava, assembly GCF_039528515.1. NCBI lineage: Bacteria > Bacillati > Actinomycetota > Actinomycetes > Micromonosporales > Micromonosporaceae > Luedemannella > Luedemannella flava. The sequence continues at coordinate 15,283 of NZ_BAAALT010000130.1, read as the reverse complement.
GCGGCGGCGTGGCCCAGGCCGCGGACGTGCTGCTACCGCCGCTGCGCGCCGCCATCGCCGAGTACGCCCGGCTCGACTTCGTGCGGGACCTGCGCGTCGGCGTCGCGGAGCTGGGCGGCGCGGCCGGCCTCTACGGCGCGGCGGCGCTCATCCACGACCCGGCCCGCTACGGCGGCCCGTTCCCGGACCCGGCGGCCGGTCAGCGCGGCGGCGGGGCGGTGCTGCCGCGCGGCACGAGCCGGGGCGTGGTGTCCTCGTAGTTGCCGGCCGGGTTGCCGGCGATGATGTCGAGCAGGCGCTGGGCCGCGTGTCCGCCGTACGCGGCGATGTCGCGGCTCACCGCCGACAGCTGCGGGTGGACGAGCTGGCACAGCGCCGAGTCGTCCCACGCCACGATCGACAGTTGGGTGGGGACCCGCACGCCCATCTCGTGCGCGACCGCGACGCCGGCCACGGCCATGACGTCGTTGTCGTAGATGATGGCCGTCGGCGCCGGCCGTCGGGCCAGCAACGTGCGGGTGGCCTGCGCGCCCTGTTCGCCGGAGTAGTCGGTGTTGATGGTGGTCACGTCGGCGATGTTCAGCTGGGCGACCGCGTCGCGCAGCACCTGGGTGCGGATCTCGGTGTGCCACAGCTGGGGCAGGCCGGCGACCCGCGCGATCTGCCGGTGGCCCAGCGCCGACAGGTACTCCACCACGGACCGGGTGGCGGTCGCCTCGTCGCTCCACACGCCGGGCAGGCTGCCCAGCCCGTGCGGCCCGCCGACCACCACCGCCGGCATCCGCAGCTCCTCCAGCAGGCCCACGCGGGGGTCGTCGCGCTGCAGGTCGACGAGGATGACGCCGTCCACCTGCCGCTGCCCCCACCAGCGCCGGTAGGCGTCCATCTCGCCGGCCCGGTCCTCCGTGACCTGCAGGAGCAGGCCCACCGACGCGGCCGACAGGGTCGCCTCGATACCGGAGATCAGCTGCATGAAGAAGGACTCGATGCCGAGCGTGCGGGCCGGCCGGTCGACGATGAGGCCGAGCACCCCGGCACGCCCGTCGGACAGCGCGCGGGCGGCGCTGCTCGGGTGCCAGCCGAACTCGGCGGCGATCTTCAGGATCCGTTGCCGCGTCGAGTCCGACACCCCGGGCCGACCGTTGAGCGCGTACGACACCGCGCCCTTTGACACGCCCGCGGCGCGCGCGATGTCCGCGATGGTGGCGCGTCTCATCTGCTCCTCCCCCTCCACCGGATTGTCCACTCGTTGTCCGCACGGAGAGCATAGGTGAGGCAACCGGAACTAGACTCGCCCCCGGAGGTGTCCCATGGACGTCGAGGAACTCCACCGACGCAGCGTCGAAGCGTTCGTGGCGTTGGTCGGCCAGGTGCCGGCCGACCGCTGGGGCGATCCCACGCCGTGCACCGACTGGACAGTGCGCGAGCTGGTCAACCACCTCGTCTACGAGCAGCTCTGGACGCCCCCGATGTTCGCCGGCGCGACGATCGCCGAGGTCGGCGACCGTTTCGAGGGCGACCTGCTCGGCGACGACCCGGCCGCCGCGACGCGGGCCGCGGCTGCCGGGGCCATCGCGGCGGTGGCGGAGCCGGGCGCCCTGACCCGGACGGTGCACCTGTCGTTCGGCGACACCCCCGCCGAGGAGTACGCGCGCCAGCTCAGCGCCGACCACCTGATCCACTCCTGGGACCTGGCAAAGGGTGCGGGCCTGTCCGGTCGGCTCGACCCGGAGCTGGTCGACGAGGTCGCCGCATGGTTCGTCGACCGCGAGCACGCCTACCGCGCCAGCGGCGTCATCGGGCTGCGTCCCATCCCCGTCAGCGACCATCCGCAGGACCGCCTGCTCAACGCGTTCGGCCGCGCTTCGCGATACTGGGAGGACTGAGTTGGTCAGCGCGCCGGGGCCGGGCCGGTCGAGCCCCGCACGACCAGTTCCGGCTCGAAGAACAGTTCGTCGGCGGCCGCCGAGGTGTCGCCCGCCTGCCCCATGAGCAGGGTGACGACGGCCTGACCCATCGCCTCGATCGGCTGGCGGACCGTCGTCAGCGGCGGGTCGGTGCACGCCATGACGGCCGAGTCGTCGTACCCGATGACGGAGATGCCGCCCGGCACGGTCCGGCCGAGCCGGCGGGCGCCCCGGATGGCGCCCAGCGCGAGGATGTCCGAGGCGCAGACGAGCGCGGTCACGCCCCGGTTGATCAGCCGGGTGGCGGCCGCGTGGCCGCCCTCCATGGAGAACAGCGTCCGCTCCACCTCGCTGGTGCCGCCCCGGGCCGCGATGATCTCCTCGTACGCCTGGAGCTTTCGCGCGGACGGGACGTGGTCGGGCGGGCCGAGCACCATGCCGACGCGTTCGTGCCCCAACGAGGTGAGGTGCGCCAGGGACTGCTGCACGGCCACGACGTCATCGGTCGACACCCGGGGGAAGCCGATCCCCTCCACGGCCGCGTTGACCAGCACGACCGGCAGACCCCGCTCGGCGAGCAGCCGGTAGTGGCCGTGCTCGGCCTCGCCCTGGGCGTAGTTGCCGCCCGCGAAGATCACGCCGGAGACCTGCTGGTCGAGCAGCATCTCGACGTAGTCGGGCTCCGAGATCCCGTCGGCGGTGCGGGTGCACAGCACCGGGGTGTACCCGCGCCGGGCCAGGGCGCCGCCCACCACCTCCGCGAACGCCGGGAAGATCGGGTTCTGCAGCTCCGGCAGGACCAGGCCGACGAGCCGGGCGCGCTCGCCGCGCAGTTTGGACGGGCGCTCGTAGCCGAGCACGTCCAGGGCGGTCAGCACGGCCGCGCGGGTGCCGTCCGAGATGCCGGGTCGGCCGTTGAGCACCCGGCTGACCGTAGCCTCGGACACCCCGACGTACTTCGCCACCTCAGCAAGCCTGCGCGTCACGCGCGCAAGCATAGTGCACATCAGTGCAAGCGGTTTGCACGGTTTAGCGCTACCGGCCGACCGGGTACCGGGTCAGCCATGGCCACGGACGCATCCCCCACCGCGCCCCTCGAACACCCCCACGACCGACCGGACGAGACCCCCGCCGAGCGCGCCGACCGCAACTTCGTCGAGCTGCTGCAGGAGCTGCGGGTCGCGCAGACCGGCGTACAGATCCTGTTCGCGTTCCTGCTGACGCTGCCGTTCACCAACCGGTGGACGACCATCACCGACCCCGAGCAGGTCGTCTACCTGTGCACGCTCATCGCCGCCGCGTCGGCCAGCGCCCTGCTCATCGCCCCGGTGGCCCTGCACCGGATCACCTTCCAGCGGGGCGTCAAGCACGTGGTGGTGCACACCTCCGACAAGCTCGCGCTGGCCGGCCTGTGCTGCCTCGTGCTGGCGGTGGTCGGCGCGGTGTTCCTCATCGTCGACGTGGTCGCGGGCGGACAGCTGGCCGGGATCCTGGCCGCGCTGGTCGCCGCGCTGTTCAGCACGCTGTGGTTCGTACTGCCCATGGCGCTCGTGCCCGGCCGCCGCCGATAGGCCAGCGGGTCCCCCGCGGCACCGCGTCGGCCTCGGCGTCGGGCCAGTCGCGGCTGACCACCTCGAACGGCGAGGTGCCGGCGAGCGCGACCGCCGCCCGGTACCCGGCGGGCACGTCAAGGTCACACACCAGGTACGGCCCGGGCAGCGTGCCGTCCGTGCCGCGCACCGCGATCATGCCGCGCCCCGCGCCCCGGCCCCGGCCGTCGACCGGCAGGCCGAGGCCCTCGGCGAGCCGGGCACCGCTGGCCTTCACGCAGGCCTCCTTGCGGGTCCACAGCCGGGTGAAGCGCAGCAGCCGGGCCGCCGGGGTGGCGCCGCTGGCCACGAAGCGTGCCTCCGCCTCGGGAAAGTAGCGCGCGGCGAGCGCCGTGGCGTCGACCGGGGCGAGACGCTGCACGTCCACCCCGACCGCGCGGCCGTGGCTGACCGCGAGCGCGGCCAGGTCACCGGAGTGCGACAGGTTCACCTTCAGCCCGTGCCCGCCGCCAGCGAGCTCCGGCTTGCCGTGCTCGCCCCGGCGCCAGCGGATCAAGCCGGCCGGGACGCCCAGGTAGCGGGCCAGGATGACGCGGATCGAGCCGTGCGCGGCGGTGAACCGGCGCCGGTTACGGGCGTCCAACATCGACAGCACCCGACGACGTTCGTCCGTATCCAGTAGGACAGCGCATTCCTCGAGCGCCTCGGCGGGCGGATCCAACGGGATGAGCCACACATCCACCGGGTGTCGGGTCACCGGGCTCATCGCACGGCCGGCTTGGTCACGTCGGTCACCACCATCGTCGCGGCCGGCGTGGGGGCGGCCGGCACAGGTGCGGTCGACTATAAAGACGATGTATCTGAATGCGTCAATCACCTGAAAAGCCGAGCGATGGTGACCGCGCGGCCACCGATCGAAGCATTGACAATCGGCGGTGAGCCGACCTTACGATTGCGCCGCGTGACGGCACTCCCTACAGAGCGCCATCACCGACCAGGCCACGGGGGCCCCGGTGACGGCAGAGGAGCAGTCGCGCGATGAGCAGTGCCCCGGGCATCAACGAAGCGGTGGCGGTCTACTACGACACCACCATCGACCTGTACGAACGGCTGTGGGGCGAGCACGTCCACCACGGCTTCTGGGACCCGGGCGAAAGCCCCGCCGCCGACGGGGCGGACCGCCACGCGGCCGCCGACCGGCTGGTCCGCGAGCTGGTCGACTTCGCCGGGGTGCCGCGCGACGCCCACGTCCTCGACGTGGGTTGCGGCATCGGTGGGCCGGCGATCGCGCTGGCCCGCGACTACGGGGCGACGGTCGAGGGCGTCACCCTCAGCGAGGCGCAGGCCGGCCGCGCGGCCGAGCGGGCCGCCGAGCACGGCGTCGGCGAACGCACCCGGTTCCGCACCGTCGACTTCCTGGTCTCCGCGTACCCGGACGCGTCGTTCGACGCGGTGTGGGCGATGGAGAGCGTCATGCACATCGCCGACCGGCCCGCGTTCTTCGCCGAGGCGTTCCGGGTGCTCAAGCCGGGCGGCGTCCTCGCGGTCGCGTCCTGGTGCGTGCGCGACGGGGAACTCACCGCCGCCCAGGAGGACCTGCACCAGCAGGTGCTGCGCCACCAGGTCATGCCGCCGCTGCAGTCGATCGAGGCGCACGAGCGGATGGCCGCCGACGCAGGCTTCGCGCAGGTACGCGGCACCGACTGGACCGCCGCCGTCGCGAACTCGTGGGACCCGACGTTCGCGCAGGTCGCTATGCAGGGCGGCCGGCAGTTCATCCGCGAGCTGGCCCGCGACCGGGGCGTGGAGGTGCTCGGCTTCTTCTACGCCGGCCCGGTCATGCTGGAGGCGTTCGCCACCGGCGCGATGACCTACGGCGCGATCCGGGCGATCCGGCCCGCGCAGGCGTAGGGCGCCATGGACGAACCGTACGTGGCCGAGCTGGTGGGGCTGCTCGTCGAGGTGACCGGCGAGGAGCCGGCCGCCATCGGGCCGCACACCCGGCTCGACGCCGACCTGCTGCTGGAGAGCGTGGAACTGGCCCGGCTCAACGACCTCGTGGTCCGCCGCCACGGCGACGGGGCGGACATCGTCCGCCACGTGGCCACGCTCAGCCTCGACGAGCTCATCGAGCTGACCGTGGGTGACCTGGCGCGCCACGTGGCGACCCACGCCGGGGTGCCGGCCCGATGAGCCGGTTCCTGCTGGTCAGCCTGCCGTTGTCCGGGCACGTGAACCCGATCGCCGCCGTCGCCGACGAGCTGCGCGCGCGGGGACACGAGGTCGCCTGGGCCGGCTCCGAGTCGTTCCTGCGCCCGGTGCTCGGCCCGGACGCCACCATCTACCCGATTCCCCTGCGCCTGCACCGGGGCCAGGGCGACCTCGGCGCGGCGGCGATCCGCTCGCGCTGGGCCGGGTACGTCGTGCCGCACGCCAGATACACCCTCGACGCGATCGACCGCGCCGCCCGGGAGTTCCGGCCCGACGTGCTCGGCGTCGATCAGCACGCCGTCGCGGGCGCCCTGGTCGCGCACCGGCACGGCCTGCCGTGGGCGAGCCTCGCGCCGACGTCGATGGAGCTGGGCCGGCCCTACCGGCAGGCGCTGCCCGCCGTCGAATCGTGGATCCACGCTCACCTCGACGGGCTGTGGCGCCACGCCGGCCTGCCCGGCGACCCGCCGCACGACCTGCGCTTCTCGCCGTACCTCGTGATCTCTTTCAGCAGCGCGGCGCTGGCCCGGCCCGACCTGCCCGACCACCGCGGACGCCGGCTCGCCCTGGTCGGGGCGTGCGTGGGCGCGCGCCGCGCCGGGCCCGAGTTCCCGGTCGGGCTGCTCGACCCGGGGCGCCGGCACGTGCTGGTCACCGTCGGCACCCTGGCCATGGACCACGCGGAAGCGTTCTACCAGCGCATGGTGGCCGCCCTCGCGCCCCTGCACGACCGGCTGCAGGCCATCGTCGTCACCCCCGACGGCACGCTGCCCGGCCCGGTGCCGCCGCACGTGCTGCCCACCCCGCGCATCGCGCTGCCGCAGCTGTTGCCGCACCTCGACGCCGTCGTCAGCCACGGCGGGCTCAACACCGTGTGCGAGACGCTCAGCCACGGCATCCCGCTCGTCGTCGCGCCGGTCAAGGACGACCAGGGCATCAACGCCGCGCAGGTGGCGGCGGCCGGGGCGGGCCGACGGGTGAGCTTCTTCCGGTCGCGCCCCGACGAGCTGCGCGCCGCGCTGCTCGACGTGCTCGACGAGCCGGCCTACCGGGCCGCCGCGGCGCGGGTGCGCACGTCCCTCGAGGCGGCGGGCGGCGCGGCGGCCGCCGCCGACCACCTCGCTGACCTGGCCGCCGCCGGAGGTCGACCATGAGTCACGAGTGGCGGCTGGCCGTCACGTTCGCCGGCGAGGGCGCCGGCGAGGGCGGGCTGACCTGGGGACAGCAGGAGATCTGGTCGGCGATGTGCCGGCAGGAGACCTGGCTGCCGATCGGCGGGACGCTGCCCGCGCCGCCCGGCAGCACCCTGGAGGACTTCGCGGGCGAGCTGCGGTTCCTTGTCGAACGGCACCAGACCATGCGCACGCTGTTGGAACTTCCCGACGGCGGGCGCGCCCGACAGGTCGTGCACAACCGCGGCGAGATCGGCATGACCGTCGTCGACGTCGCCCCCGGCGACGACCCGGCCGCCGAGGCGGAGCGGATCCGGCAACGGTTCTGGACCACGCCGTACGACGCGCGGCGGGAGTGGCCGGTGCGGATGGCGGTCGTACGGCTCGGGGGCGTGCCCACGCACACCGTCGCGGTGTTCTGCCACCTGGTCATGGACGCGTTCGGCGGGGCCGCCATGATGACCGACCTCGCCGGCCGCGACCCCGACACGGGCGCGGCCGCCGCGCCGCCGCCGGCCATGCAGCCCCTGGAGCAGGCGCGCTGGCAGGCCTCCCCCGCAGGTCTTCGGCAGCACGAGCTGGCGCTGCGGCACTGGGACAAGCTGCTGCGCACCGTGCCGCCGCGCCGCTTCCCGGTCCTCGACGACACGCACGCGGTTGAGCCGGGCGACGGCGACGAGCAGGCGCCGCGCTACTGGGAGGGCGAGTACGTCTCGCCGGCCCTACCGCTCGCGCTGCGTACGCTCGCCGGCGCGCTGGCCGTCGACACCTCGCCGATCCTGCTCACCGCACTGTTCGCGACCCTGGGCCGGCTCACCGGCGACCCGGTCGGCGTCGCCCAGGTCGTGGTGAGCAACCGGTTCCGCCCGGGCCTCGCCGACGTGGTCGCGCCGGTCAACCAGACCGGCCTGTGCGTGGCCGACCTCGCCGGGCTGACGTTCGCCGAGGCGGTGGGCACCGTGCGGCGGGCCATGATGGGCGCCTACAAGTACGCCTACTACAACCCGCTGGCGCTCGACGAGCTGATCGCCTCGTTCGGCGACGACCTCGACATCGCCTGCTTCTTCAACGACCGGCGGCTGGCCGGCCGGGACGAGCCGGGCGACCCGGTCGACGCGGCCGGGCTGGACGAGGCCGCCGCCAGGAGCGGCTTCCGCTGGTCGAGGCGGCTGGACGAGCCGTTCGAGCGGCTGTTCGTGCACGTCGAGGACGCCCGCGACGGCGCGCTGATGATCACCGTCTGCGCGGACACCCGGTATGTGCCGCCGCGCGTCATCCGGGCCGTCGCGTACGGCATGGAGGCGGTCCTCATCGAGGCGGCGAGCGACCCCGCGACGATGGCGCTCACGGCCGCGCCGGTCAGCGCGGGGCCGTGACCGTGACGACCCGGCGCGTCCACCGCGTCCCCGTCGAGTTCGCCGGCGTCGGCTCCGGTGTGGACGAACTGTCCTGGGGGCAGCGCGAGATCTGGGGCGGCATGTCGTACCAGAGATCGTGGTTCCCCATCGGCGGCACCCGGCCGCTGCCGCCCGGCCTGACCGTCGAGGACATCGCGGCCGAGCTGCGCTACTCGATGAGCCGGTTCCCGACGATGCGCACCACGTTCATCTTCGACCGGGGGCCCGACCGGCAGCCCCGGCAGGTGCTGCACCGCTCCGGGGCCACCGTCCTCGAGGTCGTGGACGCCGGCGACGACGACCCGGAGGCGGTCGCCGAGGAGACCCGGCGGCGCTACTTCGACACCGACTACGACTTCGTCAGCGAGTGGCCGGTGCGGATGGCCGTGGTGCGCCGCGGCGACGAGCTGACCCACATGGTCGCGGTCCTGTGCCACTTCGTGACCGACGGGTTCGGCTCGCAGGCGATGATCGCCCACGTCACCGGGCGCACCCCGCCGGACCCCGGGGAGCTGTGGCCGCTCGGGCAGGCGCGCTGGCAGCGCGGGCCGGCCGGGCGCCGGCAGACCGAGGCGGTGCTGCGGCACTGGGAGGCGATCCTGCGGGCGGCCACGCCGAACCGGTTCGCACCCGTGGCGCGACCGGACGACGGGCCGCGCTTCGCCGACGCGACCTACGCCTCGCCGGCGATGGCGCTGGCCGTCCCCGTCGTCGCCGCGCGGCACGGGACGGACACCGCCGCCGTGCTGCTCGCCGCGTTCGCCGTCGCGCTGGTCCGGGTCACCGGCGTCAACCCCGTGGTGAGCCGGGTCATCGTGCACAACCGGTTCCGGCCGGGCCTGGCCCGGGTCGTCGCCCCGATCAACCAGACCGGCCTGTTCGCCGTCGACCTCGACGGCGTCACCCTCGGCGGGGCGCTCGCGCGCGCCGCCCGCGCCGGCCGCACCGCCACGAAGTACGCGTACTACGACCCGACGCAGGTCGACGCCCTCATCGCGCGGGTGAGCCGTGACCGCGGGGTCGACGTCGACCTGCAGGTGTTCTTCAACGACCGGCGGCTGGGCGAGCGGCTCGCGCCGAACGCCGACGCCCCGGACCCCGCGGCCGTGACACGGGCGGCCGAGCAGAGCGTGTTCACCTGGACCGCGGCCGGCGACGGGCCGGGCGAGCGACTGTTCCTGCACGTGGAGGACGACCACGACGCCGTCGTCCTGTCCGCGACCGCCGACACCCACCACCTGTCGCGCGCGGACGCGGAGGCCGTGCTGCGCGGCATGCAGGACGCCGTCCTGGACCTGTGGGCCGACCCCGACGGGTCGGTCCGGTGACCGCGATCGAGGCCGTCGCGGTGCACCTGCCCGAGCGCCGGGTGCCCATCGAGTCGCTCGCCGACGAGCTCGGGCTCACTTCCATGCAGCTCAAGCTGTTCCGCCGCTACCACCGGCTCGCCGAGATCCGTCACCAGCCGGCAGGCGACCTCGCCGACCTGCTCTGCGGCGCGGTCGCCAACCTGAAGACACTGGTCGGGCGGGAGGAGGCGGTGCGCTACGTCATCCACGCGCGCACCTTCCCGGTCGTATCGCCGTACCCGCACAACCCGCTGCACCAGGTGCGGGCCCGGTTCGGGCTGGACCGCGCGGTCGGCTTCACCGTCACCCACCAGGCGTGCGCGTCGGGCCTGCTCGCGCTCGACATCGCGGGCCGGCTGCTGGCCGCCGACCCCGACCCGGACGCGCGGGCGCTCGTGCTCACCGGCGAGAAGACGTTCACCCACGAGGCCCGGCTGGTGCCGGAGACGTCGGTGTTCAGCGAGGGCTCGGCGGCGTGCCTGGTCAGCGCGGACGGGCCGCGCGACCGGATGCTCGCGTACGCGGTGAACCTGCGCGGCGAGTTCGACGGCGACCACGAGGACACGGCCGCGCGGTTCCAGCGGGAGTACCACTCCAGCCTCGCCGACGCGATCGACGCGGCCGTGACCGAGGCCGGGCTGAGCCTCGACGACATCGACGTCATGCTGCCGCACAACGTCAACGCGGTGGTGTGGTCGAAGCTGTGCCGGCGCATCGGCTACCCCAGCGAGAAGGTGCTGCTCGACAACGTGCCGGTCACCGGGCACATGTTCTGCGCCGACGCGTTCGTCAACTACACCACCGCCCAGGCCACCGGCCTGCTGCGCCCCGGCGGCCACTACCTCATCGCCGCCGCCGGGTCCGGACGCGGCGCCACGTTCTCCGCCATGGTCCTCACCCACTGAAGGGAGTCCCGCCGATGGAAACCACCACGCAGCTCGACCCCGCGATGCGTCAGCGCGTCATCGACGGCATCTGCGAACTGTTGCCGAGGGTGCTCAAGACGCCCACGCCGGGCGCCTCGGCGGACACGGCGCTCCTGGACGAGCTCGGCATGAACTCCACGCGGGGCCTGGAGCTGATGCTGGAGCTGGAGGAGCTCCTGGAGATCGAGATCAGCGTGGAGGACCTGGACCGGGACCACTTCGCCACCGTCGCCACGCTCGCCGACTACGTCGTGGCCAACGTGCTCGCCGCGGAGTGAGCGGCGTGTGGACAACCGGTGGGGCTACCCGCAACAGCCCTGCCGGTGGGCTCACGCTGCGCGCGGTCGCCCGGCGGGTGTTCCCCGGCGAGGCGGCGATCGGGGCCGATCCCGCGCACCGGGAGCGGATGCGGGCGTACCTGTCGGATCTGGTCCGGCCGGCGGGCCTGAGCCTGCGCACGGACGTGGTGGAGCGCGGCGCCGGGCACTCCTACGGCGAGATGGCCGAGGCGCTGCTCGGGCCGGTGCTCGGCGAGGACCGCGCGGTGGACCTCATCGTGCTGGCCCACGCGGTGCCCGACGTCACGCCGGGGCGCGCCACCGCGGCGTACCTCAGTCATCTGTGTCCCGGCAACCGGATGGCGTTCGCCGTGTGCGACCAGGGCACGGCCGCCCCCTTCACCAGCCTCAACATCATTTCCGAGTACGCCCGGACGGGCGGTTGTCCGCGCGCCCTCCTGCTGGTCATGGAACAGGCGACGCTGCCCTACGACGCACCGCCGGCCACCCCGGTCCCCGACGCCCACACGGGCGTGGCCCTGCTCTGGCAGTCGACCGCCGGCCCGGCGCCCGCGCTGGCGGGACTGCGCCAGCGGCCCGACGTCGCGCCGTCCGAGGTCGCGGACGCCCTGAGCGCGGAACTCGACGCGCACGCGCCGGCCACGCTCATCGTCACCGCGACGCTCGCGGCCGCGTGCGGGCCTGGCCGGGTGCCGGCGACGGCGCGGGTGGCGCCGGCCGGCATGCCCACGACGGGCGTCTGGTGGGCGCTCGGCGCGGCCCTCGACCAGCGTCGCGGTCCGGTCCTGCTGGCCGACTACGAACCCGTCCTCGGCTACCTGAGCACCTGCGCCGTCGCCTGATCGTCCCTCAGGTGAGGGCGCCGGGGTCCGCGGGCACGTCGACGGCGTGCTGGCGCAGCGCCTCCAGCGGGATGACGTCGAGCGCCCGGGCGTGGGTCGAGGCGAGGACGACCGGGGCGGCCACGCCGTCCTGGTACGCCTGCAGCCAGCGCACCGCCACGACGCACCACCGGTCGCCGGGCGTCAGGCCGGGGAAACGGAACTCGGGCCGCGGCGTGCTCAGGTCGTTGCCGATGCGCTGCTGGTGGGCCAGGAACTCGGCCGTCACCACGGCGCAGACCGTGTGGCTGCCCAGGTCCTCCGGGCCGCTGGAGCAGCAGCCGTCGCGGTAGAACCCGGTGACCGGATCCGTGCCGCACGGTTCCAGCTCCCCGCCGAGCACATTGCGCTCATCTGTCACCTGAACAGCGTCGCATGCCCCGCTCAGCGGGCCCGCACGTGGCCGGCCGTAACTCGATGGCCGGCCGCCGGCGGGGCCGCTACCGTCCGCTCGTGCCCGGGATCTTCGAACCAGAGCTGTCGCGTCGGCTGCGCGGCGCCACCCACGTCCTGATCGCGGGGGCGGGCGGCGGCTTCGACGTGTACGCCGGCCTGCCGCTCGCGCTGGCGCTGCGGGAGGCGGGCACCCGGGTCACGCTGGCCAGCTTCGCGGTCAGCGAGCTCGACCGGATCCCCGCCCACACCTGGCTGCGTTCCGGCCTGGTCGCCGTCGGTCCGGACAGCCCCGGCAACGACCGCTACTTCCCGGAGCGCACGCTCGCCCGCTGGCTGGACCGCGCCGGCCACGATCCCGTCGTGTACGCGTTCGCGCGCACCGGCGTGCGGCCGCTGCGGGCCGCGTACCGTGCGTTGATCGAGCGGTTGGGCGTCGACGCGGTGGTGCTCGCCGACGGCGGCACGGACATCCTCATGCGTGGCGACGAGGCCGGCATCGGCACGCCCGAGGAGGACATGACCAGCCTCGCCGCCGTGGCGGGCCTCGACGTGCCCGTCAAGGCGGTGGTCAGCCTGGGCTTCGGCATCGACTCCCACCACGGCATCTGCCACGCGCACGTGTTGGAGAACCTCGCGTCGTTGCAGCGCGCCGGGGCGTACCTCGGCGGGTTCTCCATCCCGCCGTCCAGCGCCGCGGCGCGGGCCTATGTCGACGCGGTCGCGCACGCGAACGCTTCCACCCCGCTGCACGCCAGCATCGTGAACGGCCAGGTCGCGGCCGCCGTCCGGGGCGACTTCGGCGACGTCCACGTCACCTCCCGCACGGACGGCACCGAACTGTTCGTCAACCCGCTCATGGCGATGTACTTCACCGTCGACCTGGACGGCCTGGCGAGCCACGTCCACTATCTGCCCAGCCTGGAGCGCACCCGCACCCCCATGGAGGTGGCCCTGGCGATCGAGGAGTATCGCGACTCCGTCCCGACGACGCGCCCCCGCCGCCCCCTCCCCCAGTGACACGGACGCGGAGGGCGCCGCGTCAGGCGAGCGGATAGCCCATGGCCGTGACGTCCTCGCGCAGCCGGGCGAGATCCACGTTCGGGTTCAGGACCTTGATCACCGCGTCAGTGAGCGGACGGCCTGCCACGACATGCTCGGCGGCGTTCCGATCCACCGAGGTCTCGTAGAACTCCTCGACATATCGGAGGTACTTGTCAACGATGTCGTCGAGCAGGATCTCCAGCAGATAGGTACCGTCCGGGCCCTCGTCGTAGGGTCCGCGCGACGGTGGGAATTCGATACCCTGGCCCGCGTGCCACCGGTCGTCCCCGGCGAGCCGCCACAACACCGCGGTGGCGACGAAATGGCCCTCCTCGTCGCCGAAGGCAGGCTCTTCGACCTGCGCCACGAACTCCGGCGGGAGACCGTCCAGCAGTCCAGGCCACAGCTCCCGATCCTCGTCACAGTACGGCGACATGGCGGACTCGTGGTCGAACACCCGGATAAACGCGCCCTCGCCGGTGAACACGACGGCCCATTCGTCGCCGCAGCCGTCACGCATCAGCGCCGCCTCGTCATCTCCCCACGCACGGGTATAGCAGTGATAAGGCTGGATGCCGTCCATGGCGCGTTCGAGCACGGCGATGGCCCGGCACCGCCCGCGGAGGACCTCGATGGACGGCAACGCGGCGGCGATGTCATACACGGTCACCGGCCGACCCTACGTGTAACCCGACCCGGGTCGCTGCGCGAGGACGATCCTGCGCCGGACAAGATCGACATCTGTGACGACGACAGCCGGGCCTCCAGATTGTGGTCGTCGAACTGAAGGAACTCGGCGCAGACGCGCTGACCTACGGCGACGACATCCGCCACCGGCTCGCCGTGCCGCCAGGACAGCTCCGGGATAGTGATGAACCCGACGCCAGGGACGACGGGATGGTCAGGGCCGTCATCCAGGGCCACGAACACACCGAAGGACTCGATCGCCGATACGGTGCCGGACGGCACGTCGCCCGGTTGCAGCGACTCCAGGAACTCCCACAGGTCCGGATACTGCGTCCGGTCACCGATCATGCCTAAGCGCTCGGCCAGAAGTGCTGTCCGGACCCTGGCCTGAGTTACGACAAAGCGCCCGCCCTTCGTGGCAGCGCGGTCGCTCACCCGGACGAAACCCCGGTGAACTCCACCAACCGCACCCGCTAGCATCTGCACCCGCTGGTCACCGTGCAACCGCGGCCGAGGGGGGAGCGATGGCGAAGTTCCGAGTCAACGTCTGCCTCGAGCCGTACGGAGCAGCCGATCTCAACGCCGCGTTGACCGCCGCGATGGCGCCGTTCGACTACAACCTCGCCGACGACTGGAACCCCGCCGGCGCATGGGACTGGTGGCGCATCGACGCCGGCCGCGGCTACCGGTTCGCGGTCAAGCCCGAACACGACGGTGATCCGCGACTCATCCATGGCGATGACGATCCCGAGCCGCTGCACTGCGACGGCGGACCACGGGGCCTGCTCGACTTTGACGCGATGCGCCAGCAGGCCGTTGACCGAGCCCGTGCTGAATGGCACACCCAGCAGCGCGACTTCCAGAAGCTGGTCGCCGATCACCCTGCAGCGCAGCCGTTGACCACCTTCCTGGCACGCCACGAAGCGGACCCCGAAGGCTACCCGCGCGAGCAGGCCGTCGCCGACCACCACGCCCAACCCTTGATCCGTGCGGTCAACCACCAGACAGCCTGGGAACGCTACCCAAGCCTCGGGATCTGGGTACTCGGACCCAACTCCGACCCGATCAGCCAACTCACCCGCGAACCCCGGCCGGACATCGAACACGCGGCAGCGTGGGCCGTCACCACCTACGCCCTGCTGACCACCGACGGCCAGTGGATCGACCCCGACCAGCTTGGTCCTTTCGCGGAACTCCGAGACGGCGAGGACGCCGACGACGCCTACGCCCGACAGTCCAGCGCCTACCTCGACAACCTCGACGAGGACTGCGTCATCGTGCGGCTGCTCTGCCACTGCTGAGCGAATTACCGGCCAGCCGTGATCCGTGAAGCGACGACGCCGCCATTGTTGCGCTGACCCCGGTCTCCTGGTCGACGAACGCCGACCAAACTTCCGCTGAGTTAACGACAGAACTTCTGACCAGGTGCTTAGGGACTGCCGATAATTAACTCGGCGTTTTGGTCTT
>NZ_BAAALT010000129.1:167-551 GCF_039528515.1 Luedemannella flava | reverse complement strand
CACTTGCTGCAGACCATGATCAACACCCTGCTCTCCGCCGATGCAGACGCGGTGGTCGGCGCCGAATGGGGCAAGCCCACCCCGACACGGTCCGCCCAGCGCAACGGGTACCGGCACCGGGACCTGGACACCCGGGTCGGCACGGTCGATGTAGCCATCCCGAAGCTGCGCTCTGGGACGTACTTCCCGGAGTGGCTGCTGGAACGCCGGAAGAGAGCGGAGTCGGCGCTGATCACCGTGGTGGCGGACTGCTACTTGGCCGGGGTGAGTACCCGGCGGATGGACAAGCTGGTCAAGACCCTGGGGATCAATGCCCTCTCCAAGTCCCAGGTCTCCAGGATGGCCGCGGACCTGGATGAACACGTGGAGTCCTTCCGCCACCGG
>NZ_BAAALT010000129.1:0-142 GCF_039528515.1 Luedemannella flava | reverse complement strand
CGCGGACGCGCTGACGATGAAGGTCCGCGAGGGCGGGCGGGTGGTCAACGCGGTGGTGCTGCTGGCTACCGGGGTCAACGGTGACGGCCACCGCGAGGTCCTGGGGATGCGCGTGGCGACCAGTGAGACCGGTGCGGCGTGG
>NZ_BAAALT010000128.1:0-17634 GCF_039528515.1 Luedemannella flava | reverse complement strand
TGCGGCTGCCACGGCGCGGGCGCCGTGGGCGGCGGCGGGGGTGTGGCCGGCTCGTCCGGTTCGGCCGGCTCCGGCGGGCGGACCGGCTCCGGCGGGCTGATCGGGTCCGGCGGCGAGTGGGGTTCCGGCGGGGAGTACGGGTCCGGAGGCCCGTACGGGTCGGGCGGGCTCACCGGGTCCGGCGGCTCGACGGGCTGCGGCGGCTCGGCCGGCTCTGAGCCGGTCGACATCAGTCGCGCGGCGAAGCTGTCCGGCGGGAAGGCCCCGGGCGCGCGTTCCGCGCCGGGCGGCGTGTCACCGAACGCACCCGTCCGGCGATCGGCGTCGACGCCCGTGCGGCTGAAACGATCGGCGTCCGCGCCGGCCCGGCCGAGGGGGTCGGCGGCGACGTCCGGGAAGGCGGTGGGTCGCGGGTCGTTGTCGGTGGGCCGGTAGGCGCTGGCGTTGAGGTCCCGGTCGTGGAGGTCGGTCGGGCGGCCGCTGGTGCCGCTGAGCGCGTCCATCATGGACGGGGTCTCGGGGGCGGGCTCGGCCCGGTAGACGCGCGGCGCGAACCGCACCGGGACGTCGGTCAGCTCGTCCGCGGAGATGCGCGCGGCGCTCGGCACCGACGCGGTGGCGCGTACGGCTGCCTGGCCCGACGCCACGGAGCGGGTCCCGCCGGCCGGTGTCGACGTGGCGGCCGGCAACCCGTCGATCGGCTTGATCGGCGTGGCGACGGGCGGCATGGCCCCGGACGGGGTGACCGGGGTGAGCGGCGTCGCGGGCGGCGCGAAGGGCGGTGGCGGGTCCTGCGGGGTGGCCGTGACCGGCTCGCCGGCCGGGCGGGCCGTCGCGATCGACTCGGCGTAGGTGTCCACCGGCTGGTCGTCGAAGTAGCCCGGTGGCAGGTTCGGCGGCCCGGCCGACGGGATGGGCGCCGGCGCGCCCGCGATCTGCCATGGCTGGGCGAACTCGGCCCAGGGCATCGGCGCCGCCGTCGGCTGGGTGTCACCGGTCGCGAGCTGCGCCGACGGCGTGCCCGACGGGGGCGTCACGGGGGTACCGCGTGGTGGGGTCGCGCTGGGCGGCAGCGACGGCGGGCCCCCCGACGGCATCGCCGGCGTGGGCCGGGGGGCGGGCAACGGCGGCGCGGCCACGGCCGGCACGGGCGGTGGTGGTGGGTACCCCGAGGGCGGGGCGGACGGCGGCTTGGGCTGCTGGCCGAACGCGGACGACAGCGACGTCACCGGGGACGCCGGTGGCTGCCCGCCACCGCCGGTGGGCGGCGAGTCGACCGTCGGCGACGAGAACGCGGAGAAGCCGCCCGTCGGCGGCGAGTCAACGGTCGGCGAGGAGAACGCCGAGAAGCTCGACTGGGACGGGTCCGGGACGGGACGTGGCGTACGGACCGGCAGTGGCGTCGCGCCGCCCTCCGCCGGCGACGCGACCCGGTAGCCGGCCGGCGCCGAGGATTCCTCCTGGCTCGGGGGCGGTGGCGTCACACTGGCCCGACCACGCGCGGGCACGGGCGCGGCCGCGGGCGTCTCCGGCGGGAGTGCCGCGGCCGGCGTGCGCATCGGCAGCGCGTGCGACGACCCGTCGGTCCCATGGGACGGCGGGGCGACGTCCGGCGTCAGTGACGCGGCCGGGGTGCGCATGGGCAGCGCGTGCGAGTTCGGCGCGCGGGGCAGCGGCGGCGGCTCCGGCAGCGGCACGGGCGTCGCGGGGGTGTCCGGCGGCAGGGACGCGGCGGGAGTGCGCGAGGGCAGCGGCGGGGGCGTCAGGGGCGGCGGGGTCGCGGGCGTGTCCGCCGGAAGCGACGCCCCGGCCCTGCGGGTCGGCAGCGGCGGTATCGACGGTGTGGGCGCGACGGGCAGTGGTGCGGGAGCGAACGGCGATGCGGGTGCGGCATTGTCGGGAGCGGGCGCCGACGACCCGTCCGGTGACGTGGGCGTGGCCTCCGACGGCGCGTACTCCATGTGACACTGCCTCCAGCGATCGCCCGGCGTACACGCCGTATTCACTCAGCGTGCGTACGGCGACCGCGCTACCGGGCGGCACCGGCCGGGACTGTGGTTCTGCCCTACGGTGCCACACCAGGCCGGTTTCGCGCAGCCACCATCCTCGCCGAAAGATCACATTGCGGTTGCGGGCACCTGGGAAGGTGGCTTCAGCCTGCGACGGAGCGTCACCACCTCCGGAAAGCGTCTTTCCCAGTGCGCGGGCGGTCAGCCCCGCGGACTGGCCTCCCCGCTCGTCGCGGCCGCCGCGCTGGACTGCGTCCCCGCCGATTCCCTGGTCGCCTCGCTGGTCTCGGCGGCGCTGGACGCCGCGGTTGTCGTCGCGGTTGTCGTCGTGACGGTCGTCGTCGGCGGCGCGGTGGTGACCGGCGGCCTGGTCGTCACCGGCGGCGTGGGGCTCGGCCTGGTCGTGGTCGGCGCGGTGGTCGTGGTGCCGGGACGGGTGGTCGGCGCGGTCGTGCGCGGGCCGGTCGTGGGCGGGCGGGACGTCGTCGTCGGCGCGCCCGTGGTCGGCCGCGCGCCGGCGACCGGCACGGCGTCGACGACGCGGGCCGCGCCGTAGTACTCCGACCACCAGATGGGCGCCACGCGTACGTGGTCGCCGAACGTGGGCGCGTGCACCATCTTCCCGTTGCCGATGTACATCGCCACGTGGTGGATCTTCCGCCAGTTGTTCGGGTCGGTGCTGAAGAACAGCAGGTCGCCGGGGAGAAGCTGGCTCAGTTGCACCTTCTGCAGCCCGGCGTACTGGTTGTACGAGACGCGCGGGATGCTGATGCCGACCGACCCGTACGCGGCGTAGGTCAGGCCGGAGCAGTCGTACGCGTTCGGACCCTCGGCGGCCCAGACGTACGGCTTGCCGACCTGGCGCAGCGCGAACTGCACGGCGGAAATGGCCTTCGGGCCGGCCTGGTAGCCGTTGTTCGCGCCGCCGATCGCGTACGAACCACCGAGGCCAGCCTCGTAGTTGTCGCGCGCGTCGGCGAGCCCGGGCAGCTTGTCCTTGTTCCGCTCGCGCAGCACGGCGAGCGCCTTCGTGTGCCGGTCGAACTGCTCCTTGACGACCGCGCGGCGGGTGTTGAGGTTCTGCTGCGTGAGCAGCGCCGCCTCGTACGCCTCGCGCGTCGTGCGTTCGAGCGCCTCGGCGCGCGCCACGTCGAACTGCACCGAGTCGCGGCCGGGCGGCTTGCGCGCCGCGTCGACGTTCCGCCCGAAGGCGGGCGCGACGGCGCCGAGCTCCTGCAGGTCGTTGGCGTAACCGGAGAGCGGGCCAAGAGCAAGGGCGCCCTTGTACGCGTCCGCGGCGATCTCCCTGGCCCGTTGCCGGTGCACGGCCAGCTGCGCGGTGGCGATGTCCCACGGCCGGCGCGCCGTCCCGGCGGCCGTCGCCGCCGCGGCGGCGTCCGCGTCGAGCTGCTTGAGCTGCTCGCCGAGCTGCTCGGTGGCGCTGGCCTCGGTCATGATCTGGACGGTGACCGGGTCCATCTGCGTCGTGACGGGCGCGGCCGGCGCCTGCGGCATGGCCGTCAGGGGCACGGGGATCTCGCTGATCGGCTCGGAGCCGCCCCGCGGGCCGCGGGCCACGCCGGCCTTGAGCGGCGGCACGAAGGCCTGGTTGCCGGCACCGAGGCCCGGGGACGTCGGTCGGTCGGTGGCCGTGGGGGGTGCCGTGGGGTTGCCCGGACCACGGGTCGAGCTGCCGTGGCCGTGGCCGTTGGCCGGGTTGCCGACGCCGCGGCTGGGGACGGACGCGTTCGGGTTGTTGGGGGTGCCCGGATCGGCCTGCGCGATGGCGGGCGTGAGCCAGACGACCGTCACCGTCGTCGCGGCGGTCGCGGCACGTCCCAGGCGCGCGGGCACGCGTTTCGGCTGGCGCCGCCTCCCCATGCGTACCCCTTAATCCGTATTTAGACCTAAATAGTCCGAACGGCCTTCGCGTCCGGTGGCTACCCCATTCGTACCTCACGACCACGCGCCGTGTCGACGGCGTTCGGGACAACAGTTAGGAAACCGACTGGTGGGGAGGGGAACAGGACGAGGACGTAGGCTCGGGCACGGGCGCCCGTGCGTCGGTGCCCGGGAGGGGCAGATCATGGACGTCGGGCTCAAGCGCGAGATCGAAGCGAAGGTGTACGCCGGGGAGCGGCTCAGCCGCGCCGACGGCGAGGCGCTCTACGCGTGCGACGACCTGGCCTGGCTCGGCCGGCTCGCCCACCACAAGCGCACGGAGCGCAACGGCGAACGGGTGATGTTCAACGTCAACCGCCACCTGAATCTGACGAATGTCTGTTCCGCGTCCTGCGCGTACTGCTCGTTCCAGCGCAAGCCCGGCGAGAAGTCGGCCTACACGATGCGCGTCGAGGAGGCCGTCGCCAAGGCGCTCGAGATGCGCGACGAGCAGCTCACCGAGCTGCACATCGTCAACGGCCTGCACCCGACCCTGCCGTGGAAGTACTACCCGCGGGTGCTGCGCGAGCTCAAGGCCGCGCTGCCCGAGGTGTCGCTCAAGTGCTTCACCGCCACCGAGATCCAGTGGTTCGAGAAGATCTCCGGCCTGCCCGCCGACGAGATCCTCGACGAGCTGATGGACGCCGGCCTGTCGTCACTGACGGGTGGGGGCGCGGAGATCTTCGACTGGGAGATCCGGCAGCACATCGTCGACCACGCCTGCCACTGGGAGGACTGGTCGCGCATCCACCGCCTCGCTCACAGCAAGGGCATGAAGACGCCGTCCACGATGCTCTACGGCCACATCGAGGAACCCCGTCATCGGGTCGACCATGTGATCCGGCTGCGCGAGCTGCAGGACGAGACCGGCGGGTTCCAGGTCTTCATCCCGCTGCGCTACCAGCACGACTTCGTCGACGCGGCCGACGGCATCGTCCGCAACCGGATCCAGGCGCGCACCACGATGGCGGCGCCGGCCGAGTCGCTGAAGACGTTCGCCGTGTCCCGCCTGATGTTCGACAACGTGCCGCACGTCAAGTGCTTCTGGGTCATGCACGGTCTCTCGGTGGCCCAGCTGTCGCTCAACTTCGGCGTCGACGACCTCGACGGCTCCGTCGTCGAATACAAGATCACGCACGACGCCGACTCGTACGGCACGCCGAACACCATGCACCGCGACGACCTGCTGCACCTCATCTGGGACGCCGGCTTCCAGCCTGTCGAGCGCAACACGCTCTACCAGGTCGTCCGCGAGTACGACCAGCCGACCTCGATCGCCGAGCGCCGGGCCGTGCCGCAGGACGTGTGGAGCTGACCAGAAGGTCGCTGACCTTCCTCCGGAGAAAAG
Source organism: Luedemannella flava (assembly GCF_039528515.1). Classification (NCBI taxonomy): domain Bacteria; kingdom Bacillati; phylum Actinomycetota; class Actinomycetes; order Micromonosporales; family Micromonosporaceae; genus Luedemannella; species Luedemannella flava. The sequence continues at coordinate 12,336 of NZ_BAAALT010000128.1, read as the reverse complement.
GCGCTCCTACGGAAGGCGCGCGACGAGTACCGTCGACCGGGTGCGCCTACTGCCCCAGCCCACCCCGGACGGGGCGCTGCCGTGGCGTACCCCCGCATTGACGTTTTTGATCTTCTGTGTGCCGTTGGCGTTGGCCACGTGGCTGGCCAACGTCCTGCTCGCGGACACGGACGTGGTCATCGGCGGTGAGGTCGCGCCGCTCGTGGTGAGCATCTGCTCCACGTGGGCGTGGTTCGTGAAGGAGCCGCGGCACCGGATGTGGGCCACGTCGGCGGCCATGGGTCTGGCGATCGTGACCGGCGGGTTCGTCCACACCGGCGGGTCGCAGTTCGAGATCTTCCTCCGCGCGTTCGCCGTGGCGCTCGCGGGCGCCTACGCGTTCGCCCTCATCACCCACCTGCCTGCGGAACCCTGACGGTTATCCACAGGGCCTGTCGCGGTGGCCGGCGACGCGGCCACACTGCGACAGGTGGACCTGCCCGCCGACGACGCCGACGACCTCACCTGGCTCCTCTTCCGCCAGCACCACGTCCTCACCCGCCGCCAGGCCCTCCAACACCTCACGGAGGACGCGGTCCGGCACCGGCTGCGGACCGGCCGGTGGGTCCAACGCGCGCCCCCCGGGGTTCGCATCCACCGCACCCGGCACCTGCACCCCGACGACCTGCGTCCGGCGGGCGCGCCGCCCAGCACCATGCCGGCGCGGTCACTGGTGAACGCGGTGCAATGGGCCGTCTCGGCGGACCAGGCCCGGTTCATCATGGCGGCCACCTTTCAGCAGCGACCGGTGGATGCCACCGACATCGACGCGGTGCTGGCGCGGCTGCCCAAGGTGCGCCGGCAGGGCCTGCTCAGGCGGACGCTCGCGGACGTCGGGGCGGGCTCGCACACGCTGGCGGAGCTGGATCTGCTGCGGCTGTGCGGGTCGGCTGGTCTGCCCACGCCCAGCCGGCAGGTCCGACGGACGGACGCCGACGGTCGTGACCGCTATCTCGACCTGTATTTCGACGAGTGGGGCGTCCATGTCGAGGTTGACGGCGCGCACCACATGGACGTCCGGCAGTGGTGGCGTGACATGCACCGGCAGAATGCCCTATCTGCGCATGGTTTGCGGACGTTACGGTTTCCGTCGTTCGCCGTTCGTGAGCAGCCGGACGTGGTGGTCGCGCAACTGAGGACGGCCCTCGTCGCCGCCGGATGGCGTGGATGATCAGTCGCATGTGGATTCGTGTGCCGGATTAGGTGCCCAGGGCCCAGCTTGCGGCCACGAATCCACAGTAGATGATCGTTTGTGCCGCGGCGGGCGGCGGAGTCGTGAACGACCATCGTCCGGGTGCCGTGTCGGGGCCGCGCGAGCGGCGCGTACGCTGCATTCCGACATGACGGGCGAAACTCGGGCGCGGACGTTTCCGCGACGCGACAAGTACGGGCGCGTGATCAGCCTCAAGGAGCTGGTCGCGACCATGATCGTTGGGCTCCTCGCGGGCGTCGCCATTCTCGCGGTCTTTGACGGGTTGCTCGCGCTCATCGGCGCGGGAAGTTTCGGGGACGCCACCGGCTGGCTGGCCGTGGTGCTGCCGCTCATGATCCTCGTGGAGGACTTCCGCGCCTGGCGGACGGCCGGGAGCCGGCGCCTCATCGCCGGCCTTGCCGCGCTGGGGCTCGGCGCCGGGGTGGGGCTGGGCGCGGCGTACGCCGCGAACTCCTTCGCGAACCTCGTCTCCGGGGCGGTGGGTGCGGCGGTCGCCGTGCTGGTCTATACCGTGGTGTGGTTCGTCTGGATCCGGTGGCTCACCGGCGACCAGCCAGTGGAGGGATAACGGTGAACCCCGCAATCAAGTACTCGCTCGGGCGCATCGGGCTTTTCGTCGTCGTGGCGGTGCCGCTGCTGCTGTTCCTGCCGGAGACCATGAACTCGCTGCTGAAGCTCATGATCGCCATCGCGGTCTCGGCGGGGCTGTCGTTCTTCCTGCTGCGCGGGCTGCGCGACCAGGTCGCCGACCAGATGTCCGCCAACGCCCGGCGCAAGATCGAGGAGAAGGAGCGCCTCCGCGCCGCCCTCGCGGGCGAGGACGCGCCGAAGGACAACTAGTCGTCCGTCCGCTACGGTCTTACCCGACAGCCCCACAGCGAAGCCGGTGCGATTCCGGCGCTGTCCCGCAACTGTGAACCCCTCATCGCGGAGGGGAAAGCCAGGTCGCCTGCGGGGTTGTCGCGATCAAGCGCTCTCGAGGAAGAGTGCCTCGCAGGCCGGGACTCCCCACCATCAGGTCCCCGTCGGCGAAGCCACCATCCCTCGCCGATAGGAGGACCAGTGAAGCCCACCCTGCTGCGCAGGGCCGCCGCGACGTTCGCGGTGGCCGCGCTCGCGTTCGGCGCCGCCGCCTGCGCCGACGATAAGGAAACCCCCACGGGTACGCCCACCAGCGCGGCGGTCGCGTACCCCGTCACGGTCGGCACCGTCACCCTCGACGCGCAGCCGCAGAAGATCGTCTCGCTGTCGCCGACGACGACGGAGATGTTGTTCGCGATCGACGCGGGCAAGCAGGTCGTCGCGGTCGACGACCAGTCGAACCACCCGACCGGGGCGCCGAAGACGGACCTGTCGGGCTACCAGCCCAACGCCGAGGCGATCGCCGCGAAGAACCCCGACCTGGTGGTCCTGTCGAACGACACGAACAACATCGTCAGCCAGCTCACCACGCTGAAGATCCCGGTGTACGTCGCGCCGGCCGCGGCCACTATCGACGACACGTACAAGCAGCTCACCGAGCTGGGCACGCTCACCGGCCACCCGACGGAGGCGGCCGCCGAGGTGCAGCGGATGAAGGACCAGATCGCCAAGATCATCACATCGGTGCCCAAGCGCGCCACCCCGCTCACGTACTACTACGAGCTGGACCCGACCTTCTACTCACTGACCTCGAAGACGTTCGTCGGCTCGCTGTTCGCCCAGCTGGGCCTGACCAACATCGCGGACGGCGCCGACGCCAAGGGCACGGGGTACCCGCAGCTCACCGCCGAGGCGATCATCAAGGCGAACCCCGACCTGATCTTCCTGGCGGACACGAAGTGCTGCGGCCAGTCGCCCGAGACGGTCGCCAGGCGCGCCGGCTGGGCCGACCTGACCGCCGTCACGAAGAACCAGGTCGTGGCCCTCGACGACGACATCGCGTCCCGCTGGGGCCCGCGCGTCGTCGACCTGCTCCAGACGGCCGCCGACGCGGTCGCGAAGGTCCCGGCCAACTGACCGTGCCCGACCGTACCGTCGCCGACCCGCCGGACGCGCCCGACGCGCGCCCGGCGGGCGGCGCCGTGCCGAGGGCGGCGCGGCTGCCGTGGCTGTGGCTCATCGTCGGCGTGTTCGCCGTGCTCGCGGCCGCCGTCGCCGGCCTGGCGATCGGGCCGGTGCGGCTCCCGCCGTGGTCGGTCCTGCTGGAGCTGCTCGACCAGCTGCCCGGCGTCGACGTGGACAGCGGCCTGTCCCCGCGCGAGGCGGCGATCGTCACCGAACTGCGGCTGCCCCGCGTCTGCCTCGGCCTGCTGGTCGGCGCGATGCTGGCCGTCGCCGGCGGGACGTACCAGGGGATTTTCCGCAACCCGCTCGCGGACCCGTATCTGCTGGGAGTCGCGGCCGGGGCCGGCCTCGGGGCGACGGCCGCGATCGCGAGCCGCAACGCGTTCGGTGACCTGCCGTCGATCGGCGGCTCGGGCACCCCGGCGCTCGTCCCGCTCGCGGCGTTCGCCGGCGCGCTCCTGGCGGTCGGGCTGACCTACGGGCTGGGCGCCGCCGGCGGCCGGTCGCGCACCCCGACGACGCTGATCCTCGCGGGCGTCGCGGTGGCGAGCTTCCTCACCGCCGGCCAGACGTTCATCCAGCAGAAGTACGTCGACACGATCCGCGAGGTGTACTCCTGGATCAACGGCCGGCTGGCCACCTCGGGCTGGCACGACGTGCTGCTCCTGCTGCCGTACGTGGTGCTGGCCGCGATCGTCATCCTGCCGCTCGGGCGGCAGCTGGACGTCATGTCGGTGGGCGACGAGGAGGCGGCCGCGCTGGGCGCCCACCCTTCCCGTACCCGCTATGTTCTGATCATTGTCGCGTCGCTGGGGACGGCGGCGGCCGTGGCGGTCTCCGGTCTGATCGGGTTCGTGGGGATCATCGTGCCGCACACGGTGCGGTTGCTCGCCGGCACCGGGTACCGGGTGATCCTGCCCCTGTCGCTGCTGTTCGGGGCCGCGTTCCTGTGCCTGGCCGACCTGGCGGCCCGCACGCTCGACGCGCCCAACGAGATCCCGATCGGCGTGGTGACCGCGTTCTTCGGCGCCCCGTTCTTCATCGTCGTCCTGCGTACCGCGCGGCGGGTGACCGGATGATCCGCCTCGACGCGGTCCGGGTGACCCTCGACGGCACGGAGATCCTGCACGGGGTCGATCTGATGGTCGAGGCCGGGTCGTGGGTGACGATCATCGGGCCGAACGGCGCGGGCAAATCGACGCTGCTCCGGGCGGTGGGCGGGTTGCTGCCGTTCGACGGTTCGGTAACCCTCGAGGGTACGCCGCTGGCGCGGTTGCGGCGCCGCGAACGGGCCCGGCTGGTGGCCACCGTGCCGCAGACGCCGGTGGTGCCGCCCGGGATGAGCGTCCTCGACTACGTGCTGCTGGGGCGCACGCCGTTCATCCCCGCGCTCGGCCGCGAGTCCGCCCGGGACCTGGCCGCGGCGGCCGCCGTGCTGGACCGGCTGGACCTGGGCGGGTTCGCCGGGCGGGCGCTGGACACGCTGTCGGGCGGCGAGCGGCAGCGGGCGTTCCTGGCCCGGGCGCTGGCGCAGGAGGCGACCATCCTGCTGCTCGACGAGCCGACATCGGCGCTGGACATCGGCCACCAGCAGGAGGTGCTGGACCTGGTCGACGAGCTGCGCCGCGACCATGGGTTGACGGTTCTGGCCACGATGCACGACCTGTCGATCGCCGGCGAGTACGCGGAGCGCCTGGTGCTCCTGTCCGCCGGCCGGGTCGCGGCCGCCGGCCCACCCCGTGAGGTCCTCACGGAGTCCCTGCTGGCCGACCACTACCACGCCCGCGTGCGCGTGATCGACTCCCCCGACGGCCCTTTGATCGTCCCCCTTCGCGCCCGCCCCAGTTAGGGCGAGTGACGGCGCATGAATGTCTTCATCCAGGTGCTCGGCGCCATCCTCGGGCTGGTCGCGGACCCGACCCCGCCGAACGCGACACAGATGCGCGACGGCTCGGGCTGGCGACTGCGGGTGGGCGACTACCGAGTGGTCTACACCATCGACGATGACCAACTCACGGTCCACACAGTCGGCCACAGAGGTTCCGTCTACGACGCGTGACGACCGGTCGACCGCAGCCGGTCGTGGCGATTATGGGTCGCTATGTGGTCCGACATCGCCACGGTGCGGGGTCAGGCGATCGTGGTGAGGACCGATTCGCCGAATTTGGCCAGTTTGGACTCGCCCACGCCGGAGACCGTGCCCAGTTCGGCGAGGGTGGTCGGGCGCAGCGCGGCGATCTGGCGGAGCGTGGCGTCGTGGAAGATCACGTAGGCGGGGACGCTCAGCTCCTTCGCCGTCGCGGCGCGCCAGGCGCGCAGGCGCTCGAACAGCTCGGCGTCCGGGCCGGCGAGCGCCTCGGGGGCGGTCGTTCTAGGGCCGGCGGAGCGGGAGCGGCGGGACGGGCGGGGCGGGTCCTTGCGGAGCATCACCTCGCGGCGCCTGCTCAGCACGTCGGCGCTCGCGTCGGTGAGGGCCAGCGTGCCGTAGTCGCCCTCGACCGCGAGCAGGCCCTGGGCCAGCAGTTGGCGGATCACGGTGCGCCACTCGGGCTCGGTCAGGTCGGCGCCGACGCCGAACACGCTCAGCTCGTCGTGGTGGTGCTGGACGACCTTCTCGGTCTTGCGGCCGAGCAGGATGTCGACGCACTGGCCCGCGCCGAAGCGCTGGCCGCGCTCGCGGTCGAGCCGCAGCACCGTGGAGAGCAGCTTCTGCGCGGCGATCGTGCCGTCCCACGACTCCGGCGGGGTGAGGCAGGTGTCGCAGTTGCCGCACGGCGCGATCCGCTCGCCGAAGTAGTCGAGCAGCTGCACCCGTCGACACTGGACGGTCTCGCACAGCGCCAGCATCGCGTCGAGGTGCGCGGCCAGGACGCGCCGCCGCGACCGGTCGGCGTCGGACGTGTCGATGAGCTTGCGCTGCTGCACCACGTCCTGCAGCCCGTACGCCAACCAGGCCGTGGACGGCTGCCCGTCGCGCCCGGCACGGCCCGTCTCCTGGTAGTAGCCCTCGACCGACTTGGGCAGGTCGAGGTGGGCGACGAAGCGGACGTCCGGTTTGTCGATGCCCATGCCGAAGGCGATCGTCGCGACCATGACCAGGCCGTCCTCCCGCAGGAAGCGGCGCTGGTTGGTCGAGCGGGTCGCCGCGTCGAGGCCCGCGTGGTAGGGCAGCGCGTCGATGCCGTTGGCGACCAGCATCTCGGCCGTGCGCTCCACGGACGCCCGGGACAGGCAGTAGACGATGCCGGCGTCGCCGGCGTGCTCCCCGCGCAGGAGGTCGAGCAGCTGCGCCTTCGGGTCGACCTTGGGGACGATCCGGTACTGGATGTTGGGGCGGTCGAAGCTCGCCACGAACCGCGGCGCGTCGCGCAGCTCGAGCCGGGTGGCGATCTCGTCGCGGGTGGCGGTGGTCGCCGTCGCGGTCAGGGCGATGCGCGGCACGTCCGGCCAGCGCTCGTGCAGCACCGACAGGTTCAGGTAGTCGGGCCGGAAGTCGTGCCCCCACTGCGCCACGCAGTGCGCCTCGTCGATCGCGAAGAGGCCGATGTCGCCCCGCGCGAGCAACGACATCGTGTTCGGTGAGCCGAGGGCCTCGGGCGCCAGGTAGAGCAGGTCGAGCTCGCCGGCGAGGAACTCGGCCTCGACCACGCGCCGCTCGCCGAAGTCCTGCGTGGAGTTCAGGTAGCCGGCGCGCACGCCCAGCGTGGTGAGCGCGTCGACCTGGTCGTGCATGAGCGCGATCAGCGGCGAGATGACGACCCCGACGCCCCGGCGCGCGATCGCGGGGATCTGGTAGCACAGCGACTTGCCGCCGCCCGTCGGCATGAGCACCAGCGCGTCGCCGCCGCCGGTCACCTGCTCGATGATGGCCCGCTGCTCGCCCCGGAACGCGTCGTAGCCGAACACGCGCCGCAGCACCTCAGCGGGGTCGGCCCCGACCAGCTCCCCGGACGTCGTCACCCGGCGATCCTATGGGACCCACCCGACAACCCGCCCGTTATCCACAGGCCGACGACCGTTTGATACGCGGAGGCACCGGGAATCACACCGTCAGCAGTCACGTGGGTTACCCCGGAGGTTGAGAATGACAGCGACCGGCATCATCACCGCAATCATCGTGGGCGCCATCATCGGCGCGCTGGGCCGGCTCGTCGTGCCCGGCCGTCAGGCCATGCCCATCTGGCTGACCATCGTCGTCGGCATCGCGGCCGCCCTGCTCGGCACCGTGCTCGCCGGCGCCCTGGGGGTCAAGGAGACGAACGGGTTCGACTGGATCGAGTTCTTCATCCAGGTCGCCCTCGCCGCGATCGGCGTCTTCCTCGTCGCCGGCGCGTACGGGCGCAGAGGCTCGGTCTGACAGACCACGGGCGGTTCAACGACGAGCCGTCCGGCCGGAGGGGCATCGTGCCAGTGGGCACGGTGCCCCTCCGGCGTTACGGGAGCAGCGCGTCCGGCAGCGGCCGGGCGTGCACGACGACGAGGCGGGACACCGCCCGGGTCAGCACGACGTACAGGCGGTGCAGGCCGCGTTCCTCGGCGGCCACGATGTCGGCGGGCTCGACGACGACGACGTGGTCGTACTCCAGGCCCTTGGCCAGGGACGCGGGCAGCACGATGACCCGCTCGTCGTCGAGGCCCGCGGCTTCCACGGCGGCGGCGAGCGCCGGCGCTGACGCGTCGGGGGCGATCACCGCGACGGACCCCTCGAACTCCAGCGCGGCCCGCGCCTCCGCGACCGCCGCGGGCAGCACCGACTCCACAGGGGACAGGCGCAGTGTGCCGTCGCGGCGTAGCGACTCGGCCGGCGGTACGGCCACGTCCAGGGCGGGAAGCAGCCGGTTGGCCAGCTCGACGACCGCGGCGGGGACCCGGAAGCCGGTGGTCAGCGGCACGACCGGCGTGCCGGGCTTGCCCAGGTGGGCCACGGTGTCGGCCCAGTCGCGTGACGCCCACGGCGCGGTGCCCTGGGCCAGGTCGCCGAGCAGCGTGAACGAGCCGTGCTCCGACCGGCGCGCGATCGCGCGGCACTGCATGGGGGACAGGTCCTGCGCCTCGTCGATGACGATGTGCCCGTAGGACGGCAGCCGCTCGATCAGGCCGGCGGCCTCGTCGATCAGGACGGCGTCGGCCGCCGACCACTTCGTCGCCCTCACCGTGCGGGCGGGCTTCTCCCACGCCAGCGCCGCGATCTCCGCCTCGCTCAGCACGTCGGCGGCGCCCGACGGATCCGACAGGAGCGAGAAGACCAGCTCCTCCGGGGTCACCGCCGGCCACGCGAAGTCCAGGAACGCGCGCACGTCCGGGCTGCGCGCCATCTTGCGCTGCCAGGACTCGGGCGGGGAGTCGCCCCGCTTCGCCTCCGCCTGGCGCAGCAGCAACGCGACGACCCGGGCCAGCACCCGCTCGCGGCCCAGCGCGTGCGGCGGGTCCTCGCGGCGGACGTCGTCGACGATGCGGACCAGCGCGTCCACGCTGATCCGCCAGCGCCACGACCCGTCCGTCACCGTCAGCGGGTCGACGGGCTTGCGGACGTACCGCCGCAGGTGTTGGCGGAGCACGACCGCGAGGCGCGGGTCGTGCTTGAGGGAGGCGGTGGCCGGCGCGTCCGTGCCGCGGACCTGGACCCGGGCGATCAGCTCGTCCACCGTGGACTGCTCGACGTCGATCTCGCCGAGGGCGGGGAGGACCGCCGCGATGTAGCTGAGGAAGGCCCGGTTCGGGCCGAGGACCAGGACCTTCGAGCGGCGCAGGCGCTCGCGGTGGGCATAGAGGAGGTACGCCGCGCGGTGCAGGCCGACGGCCGTCTTGCCGGTGCCCGGCGCGCCCTGCACGCAGATCGAGGCGTCGAGGTCGGCGCGGACCAGCACGTCCTGTTCGGGCTGGATGGTGGCGACGATGTCGCGCATCGGGCCGACGCGGGGGCGTTCGATCTCCTCGGTGAGGATGCGCGAGGCGGTGCCCAGCTCCTCGCCGCGGTCGAGGTGCTCGTCCTCGAAGCCGCTGAGCGCGGCCTCGGTCGCGCCGACCGCCCAGCCGAACCGGCGGCGGATCGCCACGCCCTGCGGGTCACGCGCCGACGCCTGGTAGAACGTGCGGCTGAGCGGCGCGCGCCAGTCGAGAACGAGCGGCTCGCCGGCGTCGTCGGTGATGTGCCGGCGCCCGACGTGGTAGCGCGAGCCGGCGTGTTCGCCCACGTCGAAGGTGAGCTTGCCGAAGAACAGCGGGGCGCGCGGGTCGTCGGCCAGCTCGGCGACCCGCTGGCGCAGCGTGCGGCCGAGCGTCTCGGAGCTGTACGCGTCGCCGGCGACCTTGTCGCCGGTGGAGAAGAGCTGCTCCGCGTGGCTGCGCATGCGCGCCAGCGCCGCGCGGGAGCGGACCAGGTGGTCGCGTTCGAGGTCGAGGGGGTCGGTCAGGGGCAGGGTCATGCCGGCGTCTCGCTTCGCGAGCCGCCGGCATGACTGACACTGCGCTTCATGATGCCCTCGCTTCGCTCGGCCATGCGTTCTCTCCCGACGTCGTTCATGCGTGGGATAAATGGCCGCCCGGCGCTCCGCGGTCAGGGACGCGGTGCCGGCTGTGCCCTCGGATGCGCGTTTTGCGCGGCCGACGAGTCTACTCGGCCCCCGGTGGCGATCGCATGTGATTTACCTGGTGATCGACCTTGGCTCTGCCATGATCGTCCACGTGGTGGGTTAGCGTCTATGACCATGAGCGAGCGTCAGCGAGCGAATCATCGGCTCAGGTGGAACTCATGGCGTCGCCGGTGCGCAGCGGAGGCGGCGGCATGAGCGCGGTGTCGCGGCCCCGGGTTGGGCACATCCAGTTCCTCAACTGTCTGCCCATCTACTGGGGCCTCATGCGATCCGGTGCCCTGCTCGGGGTCGACCTGCACAAGGACACGCCCGACCACCTCAACGACGCCCTCGTCGCCGGCGACCTCGACATCGGCCCGATCTCGCTGGTCGAGTACCTGCGCCACGCTGACGAGCTGCTCGTCCTGCCCGACCTGGCGGTCGGCAGTGACGGCCCGGTGCTCTCGGTCAACCTGGTGTCCACGCTGCCGCTCGCCGCGCTCGACGGCGCCCGGGTCGCGCTGGGTTCCACGTCGCGCACGGGCGTCCTGCTCGCCCAGCTCCTCCTGGAAGATCATCATGGGGTACGTCCCGACTACTACCGCTGCCCGCCCGACCTCTCCGAGATGCTGCTCGAGGCGCCGGCCGGGGTGCTGATCGGCGACGTCGCGTTGCGCGCCCGCCACGACGCGCCGGCGCGCGGGCTCACGGTCACCGACCTGGGCGAGGCGTGGCGCGACTGGACGGGCCACCCGATGGTCTTCGCCGTCTGGGCGGTCCGCCGGGACTTCGCCGCCCGGCACCCGGGCATGGTGAAGGAGGTGCACGACGCGTTCCTGCGCTCGCGCGACCTGTGCATGGCCGAGCTCGACGAGGTCGCCGCGGCCGCGTCCCGCTGGGAGGCGTTCGACGCGCCGACACTGGCGTCCTACTTCCGGGCGCTCGACTTCTCCCTGGGCGAGCGCCAGGTCGCCGGCATCCAGGAGTTCGCCCGCCGCGCCGCGGCCCGCGGCGCGGCCCCCGCGCTCCCGCCGTCCGGCCCCGACTTCTTCACCCGCTGACGCCCGGGGCTGCTCCTCTGTTCAGGGCCCGCGGCACGGGCACCGCACCGCGGGCCGTCGCGTCCGTCACCGGTGGCGGAACCAACGGGTGCGGACGTACAGGTTGTATCCGATGGGCTGCCGCGCGCCCTCAACGTAGACGGGTCGGCAGCGGGCCTGGATGTGACGCTCGCGGTACCAGTCCGCACGGGCCTCGCACGTGACGTGGCGGCGGTAGAAGCCCTTGTAGACCCAGCCCTGCGAACGTAGGTGGACCGTCGGAGCCTGCTCGACCGGCGCGACGTACGCGCTCGTCCGGGCGGGCACGGTGGTCGGTGCGGCCGCTGCCGCACCGGCTGGCACCAGGGACAGTACGCCGACCGCGGCCGCGCACAGCGCGGTCCGGATAGTCTTTTCCTACCTCATGACACACCCCGTGATTTCTTGGACATGACGGGTCCGCGCGGAACAGGCGCGGTCGCCAGACAGGTGCTACCCGTCTTTTTCCAGGTCAATCACTCAGAGCCGCATAATTTTCACATTAGGGGGTGGCGGCGGCCAGGAGTTGGGCGGCCACCTTCTGGCAGATGGCGCGGGTGTGGTTGAAGTCGCCGTTCCAGTCGCCGGTGCTCGGGAAGCGCTGCAGGACCGACATCACCCAGGTGTCGCCGATCGCCATGCAGGACACGTGCCACTTCATGTCCTCGTCGCGCAGCAGCCAGCCGTTCTTGATGGCGACCTCGGCGGCCTCGTCCTTGGGGAGGGCCTTGCGGATGCCGAAGTCGCCGACGCCGCGGACCTTGCGCATCATGTCGAGGACCCAGGGCGTCCACCTCGCGCCGGCCGCCTTGCCCGAGGCGATGCAGTCGCCCATGCGCACGGTGTCGCGGGCGGAGACGTACGTCCGGCTCCACTCGCCGCTCGTGGCCTTGCTGTCGGTGAGCTTGCACATGCTGATCAGCCGGTTGATCGACGCGGTCCTGCCGTTCGCCGCGTAGACCGTGACGGCGGCGTTGTTGTCGCTGTCCCGGATCATGATCTCCAGGGTGCGCATCATGGTGGAGTTGGGCGTCACACCCCGCTCGGCCGCCCGCCGCAGGTAGTCGGATGCCAGCCATGCCTTGATCATGGAGGCGGTGGTGCTCTGCGCCGTGTAGTTCTTCGAGCCGACGATCGCGCCCGTGCGCCGGTCCATGAGGGCCCAGCTCCAGAAGCCGGTCGTCTTGACACTGACGTTGGTGGACCGGAACGGCAGCGGGGTCAGCGCGGGTGTCGTCGGCGCGGCCGAGGTGGCGTTGGGCGCGGTCGGCGCGCCCGGCCCCGCCCCGACGCCGGTGGTCGGGCCGGCCTGGTTGCTGCCACTGGTCGGACCGAACGGCGAACCGGGGATGAACCGCAGCCCGGCGCCGATCGCGACGGCCGCCAC
>NZ_BAAALT010000127.1:0-124053 GCF_039528515.1 Luedemannella flava | reverse complement strand
CGCCCGGCGGGCGCCGCCCAGCGCCTCGGTCGCGCGCGCCAACGCCGCGCCGGCCAGGCCGAGGCCGCCGAGCTCGTCCAGCTCCCGGTAGACCAGCTCCAGGTAGCCGGGGGTGTCGGCGGGCAGGGCCCGGGTCACCTGGTTGAGCAGGGCGGCGCGGGCCAGCGCGCCGGGCAGGTCGTCGAGGCCGCCGATGGCCACGGTCGCGACCTCGGCGAAGCGGCGCGTGCCGGTCAGGTGGCGCACCGTCTCGCTCAGGTCGTCGAACCCGCCGACGCCCGTGCGCCGGCGCCGGTCGTGCACGGTGATCGCGCGGGCGTGACGCTGGCCGGCCCCGCCGTCGTGGTGCGCCGCCACCGCCTCGCCCACCCACGGCTGCGCCACGTGGCGCCCGTCGTCGAGGCGGGCGACCAGCGCCAGGTCGACCAGCACGGCCAGGGCCCGCGCCGCGTCGTCGGTGTCGAAGGCGCCGACGTGCGGGCCGTGCAGCGCGACCGCCAGGTCCCCGGTGCTCAACGGGCTCAGGCAGGTACCGGCTTGCAGGAGTGCCTCCCGCTCGCCGTGGGTGCGGCGCTTGAGCAACGCGGCCACCAGTTGCGCACACGCCTCGGCCGGGGCGCGGCCCAGGCCCGCCAGCGTGTCCGCGAACTCCGCGGCGCCGTCGCGGGCCAGCGCGTCGGCCAACTCCACCAGGCGCGGCTGGACACCAACCGCGCGCAGCACCTCCGCCCGCACGTCCGCGGCGAGTCCGCGCAGGCCGGGCATCCGCTCGACGAGCCGTTCCGCCTCGCGCGCGGTCAGCGGCGCGATGTCGACGCGGGTCAGGTCGAGGTCGCCCGGCAGCAGGTCACGGGACGTGACGAGCAGGCGGCCCTTGCCGGTCGCGGTGGCGAGCGCCCGCAGGACCTCGCCGAACCCGGCGTCGGCGAAGCCGTCCCCGTACCCGCTGAGGTTCTGCTCCAGGCCGTCGAAGACGAGCAGCAACCGGCGGGCGCGCAGCAGCTGCCGCACGACGCCGAGCTTGCCGGCGTCGTCGACGGCCGGGTCGCGCAGCAGCCGGGCGACCTGGTCCATCGTGGACTCCGCGGCCAGCGCGTCGGCCAGCGACTCCAGCAGCGCCTCGGGGTTCCACCGGCCGCTGTGGAGCACGACGGTCCAGCCCTGGTCGCGCAGGCGGGCCACGATCCGCCCGGCCACCGACGTCTTGCCCACGCCGGGGCTGCCGGTCAGCACCACGCCGGCGGCGCCCGGGCCCTCGGCGGCGGGCCGCTGCAGCGCGCGCAGGGCGGTCCGCACCTGCTCGCTGCGGCCCACGAGCCGGCCCGGGCCCAGCTCGACCGGGTAGCCGGCGTTGCCGATCCGGCCCGCGCCGGTCAGCGGCACAGGCGGGGCGGCCGGGTCGAGCAGCGGCGGGTCGGTGTCGGCGGCGAGGAGGGTGGGCAGGCCGTACTGCGGGGTCTCGTCGCCGGCCGGCAGCACCACCGAGCGGGCGTACGCGAGGGCGACCGCCACGGGCGCGTTCTGCTCGACGAGCCGGCGGTAGAACGTGGCGGCCAGGTGGACCGCGTACCCGGGAGCGGGTCGCGACTGCATGACCACGACGCGGTCGGCGCCGAAGCGCACCAGTCCGGCGGCCACGCCCTCGACGCCGGCGCACCCGCTGGCCAGGAAGATCAACGGCACGGGCCGGTCGTCGCGCCGCACGGCCTGCACCAGCTCGACCGGCGTGACCGGCGCGGGCCGGCCGTCCTCGTCGGTGAGCTGCAGGCTGGGCGCGGCGCCCTGCCCCTCGATGTGCACCACGTGGTAGAAGTCGGCGCGCAGCGCCGCGGCCACCTGGGTCAGGTCGGCGACCTCCAGCACCGTGAACTGCGCCGGCACGGCCCGGTCGAGCAGCGGTGACAGCGCCCGCAACCGCGCGTCGTGGTCCGTGGCCGCGGCCACCACGAGCACCTTGAGCGGCCCGGCCGCCGGCGACGACGCGACGGCCCGGCTCGTGCCCGCCCGGCGGCGCACCAGGGTCACCTCGGGCAGCCGCGCGAGCACCCGGTCGTCGGGCAGTCTGACCAGTTCGTACGGCAGCGGCAGCGCGGCCGGGTTCGCCTCGACGACGACCTCCAGCACGCTGTCCGGACCGAGGTTGTCGATCAGACCGGCGATCCGACCGAGGACCGCCTCGTCCAGCAGCGCGCGGCCCAGCCGACGGCCGGCCGCGACGAGCTTCCCCTCCGCCTCGGCGCCCCGGCCGAGGTTGTCCCACACACTCGCCATGCCGTACGGCTCGGGCACCGCGCGGGTGCCGACCACGTCGCCGTCGAGCACGGCCCGGCAGCTCAGCGTGCCGGACTCCAGCGCGACCTCGAGGCGGAGGCGGTGCGAGGGGAACGGAGCCTGCATGGAGCGACACAGTACGTCACCCGGATTAAGCGGCAACGGCTCTTACCCGGTTCAGTGTGGACCACTAGGCTCCGTCAGATGTCGTCGATCCTCTCCGCGGCACACACGCGTACCTGGCTGCTGTCCACCCCCTCCACGTCGTACGCGCTGCGGGTCGGCGACGTCGGCCTGCCCGTCCACCTGCACTGGGGCGTCCCGTTGACGCTCGCGCAGGCGGCATCCATGGCGCCGTACGGCCCCGCGCACGGCATCGGCGACGGCCACGGTCATCCCGAGGAGTACGTCGTCGACGGCGGTCCCCGGTTCGGCCTCAGCAGCCTGCAGCTCCGGTTCCCGGACGGCACCCGGCCCGTGCAGCCGACGCTGCTCGGCGACAAGGTCGAGGAGGCCGACGGCGCCGCGACGCTCACGCTCAGCTACGCCGACGAGCACTACCCGCTGACGCTCGACCTGCACTACCGGGTCCACGACGGGTGCGACGTGATCGAGCGCTGGTGCGTGCTGCGCCACCCGTCCGACCCGCCCGCGCTGGTGACGCGCCTCGACTCGGCGTGCTGGACCCTGCCGCCGCGCCCCGACTACCGGCTCAGCCACGTGACCGGCCACTGGGGCGCGGAGAGCCAGCTCGAACGGGTCACCGTGGCCCGCGCCGAGACGACGCTGACCAGCCGCCGCGGCCTCACCGGCCACCACGCCAACCCGTGGGTGATGATCGACGCGGGCGACGCCACGGAGGACGCCGGCGAGGTGTGGAGCGCCGCGCTCGCGTGGAGCGGCAGCTGGCGGATCACCGTCGACCGCTCACCCACCGACCGGGTCCAGGTCCTCGGGGGGTACGGGCACGACGCCGTCACCTGGCGGCTGACCGGCGACGACTGCCTGCGTACTCCCGTGTTCTCGGGTCTGTTCAGCGCCGACGGGTTCGGCGGCGCGAGCCGCGGGTGGCACGAGCACGTCCGCGCGCACGTGCTGCCGAGGCCGGACGAGGTCCGTCCCGTCGTCTACAACTCGTGGGAGGCGACCGGGTTCGCGGTCGACGAGGCGGGCCAGCAGCGGCTCGCCGCGCTGGCCGCGCCGCTGGGCGTCGAGCTGTTCGTCATGGACGACGGCTGGTTCGGCAGGCGGCTGGACGACAACGCCGGCCTGGGCGACTGGACCCCCAACCCCGACCGGTTCCCGAACGGCCTGACCCCGCTCATCGACGAGGTGCACCGCCTGGGCATGCGGTTCGGCCTGTGGGTCGAGCCCGAGATGGTCAACCCGGACAGCGACCTCTACCGGGCGTACCCCGACTGGGTGCTGCACAGCGCCAACCGCGCCCGCACCGAGCTGCGCCAGCAGCTCGTGCTCAACTTCGCCCGCCCCGACGTCGCCGAGTGGGCGCACGGCTGGCTCGACGGCCTGCTGCGCGAGCACGAGATCGACTTCCTGAAGTGGGACTTCAACCGCCCCTTCACCGAGGCCGGCTGGCCTTCCGTGGGTGAGGATGCCGACCGGCTCTGGATCGACCACGTCACCGGCGTGTACGCCCTGCTCGACCGCCTGCGCGCCGACCACCCGCGGCTGCGGATCGAGTCGTGCGCGGGCGGCGGCGGCCGGGTCGACCTGGGCATCCTCGCGCACACCGACGAGGTGTGGACCTCCGACAACACCGACGCGTACGACCGGCTCGGCATCCAGTACGGCTTCAGTCAGCTCTACCCGGCCGGCATCATGGCCGCCTGGGTGACCGACAGCCCGAACTGGCTCAACGGCCGCGCCGTCCCGCTGCGCTTCCGCTTCCACGTCGCGATGGCCGGGGTGCTCGCGGTCGGCGGCAACCTCACCGAGTGGTCGCCCGCCGAGCTCGCCGAGGCGGCGTCCCTGGTGGCGCAGTACAAGGAGATCCGCCCGATCGTCCAGCACGGCCGCCAGTACCGCCTCGCCCCGCCCGGTGCCCCGGTCACGGCGGTCCAGTACGTCGCGCCCGACGGCGACCGTTCGGTCGTCCTCGCGTACCGTCCCTTCCCGACGCTCGGCCGTCTCCCGCAGCCACTGCCGCTACGCGGCCTCGACCCGACGGCCGTCTACCGCGACGACGCCACCGGCGCCGAGCACCCCGGCGCCCTCCTCCTCACCCGGGGCCTCCCCCTCGCCTTCCCCTCCGGCGACTACGCCAGCACGGCGGTGACCCTGACCCGCCTCTGACGCCGCACCTCAGCCCCGCAACCAATCTTGGGGGCGTTCACCTCCTACGGGCCGTTATCGCCCCCAAGATCCGTTGAGTGGGGTGGCGAGCGGGTGTCGGCGGGTGCGACTAACGTCGGGGACATGCGCGTGGCCACCTGGAACGTCAACTCCGTCACCGCCCGGCTGCCGCGGCTGCTCGACTGGCTGCGCGCCACCGAGCCGGACGTCGTGTGCCTGCAGGAGACGAAGACCGCCACCTTCCCCGAGGCGGAGGTGGCCGAGCTGGGTTACGAGGTGGCCGCGCACGGCGACGGCCGGTGGAACGGCGTGGCGCTGCTGTCCAGGGTCGGCCTGGTCGACGTCGAGCGCGGGTTCGCGGGCCAGCCCGGCTTCCCCGATCCGGAGGCGCGCGCGATCGGCGCGACGTGCGGCGGGGTGCGCGTCTGGTCGGTCTACGTGCCCAACGGTCGCACGATCGACGACCCGCACTACACGTACAAGCTGAGTTGGCTGGCCGCGCTGCGCGACGCGCTGGCGCCCACCCTCGCCACCGGCACCCCGCTGGCCGTGTGCGGCGACTTCAACGTCGCCCCGACCGACGCCGACGTGTGGGACCCGACCGCGTTCGTGGGCTCCACCCACGTCACCGCCGAGGAGCGCGCCGCGCTGGTCAACCTGCTCGACCTCGGCCTGCACGACGTCGTGCCGCAGCCCATGAAGGGCAACAACCCCTTCACGTACTGGGACTACCGGGCCGGCATGTTCCACAAGGACATGGGCATGCGCATCGACCTGGTGTACGCGTCGAAGGACCTCGCCGACCGGGTGAGCCGCGCGTGGATCGACCGCGAGGCGCGCAAGGGCAAGGGCCCTTCCGACCACGCCCCGATCATCGTCGACCTGACCTAGCCGGCCACTGCCGGCGAGGACGGAGGCACGGGCGGCAGCGGCACGACGAGCACGACCGTCCTGCTCACCGACACCGTGCGCGGGCCCGGCCCTACGCCCTCGACCCGCACCACGTACGTGTGCCGGCCCGGCGCCCCGACGAAGTCGATCGCAAAGGTGTGCCGCGCGTCCGTGCGGACGCGGGCGATCCGGCGGATGCCCACCGACACCGACAGGTAGAGGCGGGCCGAAGGGGCGTCCGCGTCACGGGCGACACCCGAGATCCGCACCGAGGTGTCCACCGCCTGCATCGCGACGGTCACCGTGGGGGTGTGCGAGTGGCCGCTGTCGTCGTCGCTTCCCCACCCCTGCTTGAACGCCGCGTCCGGGGTGTACCTCGGGATGCCGAACCACTGGTCGAACCCGTCGGAACCGCGGTAGGTGCCGAGCCGCATCGCGGCGGCTGCGAGCAGGAACGCCGTGGGGCGAGTCATGGCAGAGCCTGACGGAATCGATCCGTGGGAAGGGCGCACGCTCCGCCACCCAGATCGATCAACTACCCAGCACCTTGATGCGTTGCGGCTCAACCCACCTCTGGCCCGCCCGAATCCCGAGGTCAGCGCCCCACTGCCCGGCCACGAGGACAGCTGATCAGGTCCTGCGACAACCACGTAGGAGCCACGTCACCGACCGACGGTGAACCGCGACCCTCGTCGATTGCGGATCATGCGGCGTTGACGGGTTCCCTCTGCGCGGGCACGACGGGGGTCGGAGCGTCATCCGACGACGCGGCCTGACCTGATTCCGGCTCCACCACTGTGCGCTTCTTGCGGTCCCGCACGGCCTTCCACCAGAACCACAGGCCGGTCACAGTCAGGCCGGCGAGAATGGCGTAGCCGCCGAGCGAGATGGCGACGACGTCGACCAGCCTTAGCAGATCGTTGGACTGGTGCTGCAACCGGATCGCGCCGGCGAGTGTCGCAACGCCAAGCAGGGTCACGCTGAGACCCCAACCCAGCGGCTTGCGGTCGACATGACGCTTCACGTAGTTACGCAGATGCGGGAACGCGATGACGAAGCCTGGCGCGAAGGCGAAACAGCTCGCGACGAGATAAACAACGGCGAATTTCTCGGACCACATCGATTCGAACGGGTTCGCCTGAACCTCCGCGATGTTGGCGCCGAGGAATGCGACGACGAAGCCGACCGGCACACCGATCAGGCTGAGGACGCCGGCCGCGATGGAGTTCCAGCGCTGCCGGGACTCGGCCTCCCGCCGCTCCCGCACCTCGATCGCGGTGAGTTCCGACCGCACGCTGCCCCCGAGCTGGGTGAACATCTGGCTCAGCGCGCCGGCCTGCTTTTCGAGGTCCATCGCCTCATACAGCTGTGACTGGAAGGTCTCCACGCGCATCAAGGGGAATTCGACGCTGAACGCGAGATCGAATTCCAGGTTGCCGAGATTATCCGCTAGTTCCTCCAGGTCCTCGCGGGTCTGAAGGCCGCTGACCGTCCTTTGCTTCTGTTCACGGAACCGCAACACCTGTTCGTACGCCTGCCGCCAGATATAGCGGAACCGCGCGGCCGTACCGACCGCGTGCACGGTGGACAGGAAGATGCTGGAGTCGACGTACCTGGGCTGGCCGTACAGCAGGCTGATATACGGCGTGACGACACCGACCGCGGGCGGCGTCCGCCCGTTGCCATTAGCCTTGTTGAGCTGGTCCGGCCGACGTTCCATCAGCACGAATTCAGGCCGGTACGGAGGCTTGTTGCGGTAGAGGATCGCCCGGTGCACGTCGTCGTCACCGATTTTGGTATGGGCGGCCCCTCTGGCGAATACGAGCTGATGGCGTTCGGGCGACAAGGACGTCATCGGCGTGCTGTCAAGCTTGTCCGGCCCGTCGCGCTCAAATTCGTGTGCCCTCGGCGCACGTGCAATGATCTCGGGCAACGCGTTCTCGGCCGAATGCGCGCCAAGGGTGATGTCGCCGCGAATGCATTTTTCCAGGATGTTCGCGATCGGCGCGGCCGCCTCCTCTCGGGTCAGGTGCTTGCCACGGAGCCAGAGGGTCACCGCTAGGACGACCTGGTTTGAGGGGAGCGTGAACAGTTCGGCCACCCCGTCGACGAGTTCGACATTCGGTTTCGACTCGCCGGATAGGCGCAGAATTCCGACGTCGGCGTTCTCCAGCGCGAGGCCAAGCACGCGCGGCGGGAGCAGGCGCGGCAACTGAACCCGGTACAACTGGTAACTCTCCGCCAGTTCGCCAAGATAGGCCGGCGTCCCTTCGCCGCCGTTCAGTTTGCCCTTGAACCGCCAAGAAGTGGCGTAGACGGTCGTCACCCGGAAGTTGCACTCCGCGCGCCTCAATTTCCTGGCTTCCTTCTCGGACATGGCGCTCCAGGGTCTCCCGACGATTGGTAGTCAAGGTCTACCGGCAGAACGGAATCGCTATGATCCGTCAAACGGATTGAAAAAACCGTGCTGTCGGAGTCGGACCATGATGATCGGTTCCGGCAGAGGTCGGAAAGTCAGCAAGAATCGCGGACTTTTCCGGGATCGCCTGTTGGCAGCAAGGTGTGTCTGGATCCGCCACGATCGCGATTACGCGACTAGCCTGAACCAGCCTGGCACCTGGGGGTACCAACCCGGGTTCAACCTTCGGAGTGGATCACGACGTAGGCGCCCGCAGCCACCGTTCCCACAGAAGGGACGGAGCAGTCCGACGTCGTGTGGTTGATGACGATGAGCGTGTCGGGGTCACGGCGACGGACGGCCTCCACCCCCGGCGGCAGGCCGGGCAGCACCGGCGCAACGCCCGCCTCAGCGCACACCCCGCCGAGGAACGCCGGGAGGTCCGCGAGCGCCGTGGAGACGTAGTACGCCCGGCCCGCCCCCACCGGGTGCCGGGTGACGGCCGGCAGGCCGGCGAGGACCCCGTCGACATAGGTCGACACCGCCGTCGCCCCGGCCAGGTGGACCCGCTCCGACCACAGCGTGCCGGACCAGCCGTCGGACAGCGCCACGGACGCGCCGGGCGCCAGCGGCAGCCACTCCTCGACCCGCACCCCGAGCAGGTCCCGCAGCGCGCCCGGGTGCCCGCCGAGCCGTACGCGAGGTGACGGGTCGGCGATCCCGCTGAAGTACCAGACGACCAGCGTCCCGCCGGCCTCTACATAGGACCGTAACGATGCGGCCGCCTCGTCCGAGATCAGATACAGGCTGGGCACCAGGACCAGGGAGTACGCCGACAGGTCCGCCCCGGGCCGGGCGAAGTCGCAGGTGACCCCCGACCGCCACAGCGCGCCGTGCGCGGCCCGGATCGACGCCTGGTAGTCCAGCGACGCCGACGGGAACGCCGGGGCCTGTGACGCCCACCACGCCTCGTCGTCCCACAGGATCGCGACCGACGCGGACACGGGGGCCGAAGCGAGGTCGCCGAGCGCCGCGTGGTCGGCGCCCAGCGCCACGCACTCGCGGAACACCCGGCTGTCCGGGCCGGCGTGCGGCACCATCGCCGAGTGGTACAGCTCCGACCCGCCGGCCGGCGCCCGCCACTGGAAGTACATGCTGCCCCGCGACCCGCGCGCCACGTACTGCAAAGACAGCCGGGCCATCCGGCCGGGCTCCTTCACGGTCATCCGGCCGGGCTCGTAGATGAGGTTCGGCGCGGTCTCCATGAGCAGCCACGGCCGCCCGCCGGCCCAGCCGCGCGCCAGGTCGGCGGCGAACGCGGTCTCCTCCTCGGCGGCGAGCGGGGCGGCCGAGGCCGGGTAGTGGTCGATGGCGACGAAGTCGACCTCGGCCGCCCAGTCCCAGTGCGACACCGGGACCCACCCGCCGAGGATGAAGTTCGTAGTGACCGGCACCGACGGGTCGATCGCCCGCAGGGCGTCGCGCTGTTCGACGAAGCAGGCGAGCAGCTCGTCGGAGGTGAACCGCTTGAAGTCGAGCGCGAGCGCCGGGTTGTGCAGGTACTGGGTGGCGCGCGGCGGCATGATCTGCGCCCAGTCGGTGTAGTGCTGGCTCCAGAACGCGGTGGTCCACGCCGCGTTGAGCGCGTCGAGCGTGCCGTGCCTGCGGCGCAGCCAGTCCCGGAACGCGGCGGCCGTGACGTCGCAGTGGCACGTCGTGCCGTACTCGTTGTGCACGTGCCACATGGCCACGGCGGGATGCGACGCGTAGCGCCGGCCGAGGGCGGTCGCGATGCGCAGGGCCGCGGCGCGGTAGTCGGGCGACGACGCGCAGTACGTGTCCCGGCTGCCGTGGGTGAGCCGCACCCCGCCCGCGTCCACGGGCAGGCCGGTGGGGTGCGCGAGGGTGAACCACGGGGGCGGCGACGCGGTCGGGGTGGCCAGCGCCGCGGAGATCCCGTTCTCGTGGAGCAGGTCGAGCACCCGGTCGAGCCACCCGAAGTCGTACTCCCCCTCGGCGGGCTCCAGCAGCGCCCAGGCGAAGACTCCGACGGTGGCGATGGTGACCCCGGCCTCGCGCATGAGCGCGACGTCCTCGCGCCACACGGACTCCGACCACTGCTCGGGGTTGTAGTCCCCGCCGTAGCAGAGCCGTCCCGCCATGCCTCTCGGCCAGTCCACGCCGTACCCCCGGATTGCCTTTTGTTTAGTCGTTAGCCAAACTAGGCCAGGTGACCTTGGCCGTCAACGACTCCGACCAGCCCCGCGGCTTCGTCTCCCGGACCCCCGCGCCCACCTGGGAACACGGCCTGATCAGCGGAAACGGCCGCCAGGGCGCGATCGTCCACGGCGCCCCAGGCGCGCTGCACGTCGATCTCGCCCACGAACGCCTGCGCCACCCGCTGTACGAGCCGCTCGACCCGCCGCCGACCGCCGACGTGCTGCCCGAGCTGCGCCGACTGCTGCGCGACGACCGCCGCCAGGAGGCGGCCGACCTGGTCGTCGCGGTCGCCGAGGCGGCCGACCCGGGCTACGCGGAGCTGCGCTGGATCGACCCGTTGATCGGCGCCGGCACGCTGCGCCTCACCCTCGACGGCGAGGCCGGGCCGTGGACCCGGTCCACCGACTTCGCCACCGGCGTCGTCACCCACACCTGGGACGACGTGCGCGTCGAGGTGTTCGTCTCGCGCCCGCACGACGTGGTGGTGGTCCGCGTGCGCGCCGCCCGCCCGGTCAGCGGCGCGCTGACCGTGGTGCCGGTCGCGGGGACGCCGCCGCGCCCGGTGGACCACGCGCTGGTCACCGAACGCGACACGCTCACCCTCCGCGGCCGCTTCCAGACCCTTCAGGAGTACGCCGTCACGGCGCGCGTGCGCACCGACGGCGCGACGGCGCCCGCAGGCGACGGCGGGTTGCGCGTTCAGGCGGCGACCGAACTGGTCGTCCTCGCCCGCACGGTCGTCGGCGCGCCGACCGACGTCGACGCGCTGCGCGGCCTTGACGAGCTGCGCGGCCTCGACGCGCTGCCCGACGTCGACGAGCTGCTCGCGGCGCACGCGGCCGTGCACGGGGAGCTGTTCGGCCGCTCCCGGCTCGCCCTCGGCGGCGCCCCGACCGTGCCGGACGCCGACGCCCTGCTCGCCGACCCGGCCGACCCGGCCCTCGTCGCGGCCCTCTACGACGCGGGCCGGTACGCGATCATCTCCAGCGTCGGGGACCTGCCGCCCGCGCTGCAGGGCGTGTGGAGCGGCACCTGGGAACCCGCCTGGTGCTCCGGGTACACGCTCGACGGGAACCTGCAGGCGGCCGTCGCGGCGCTGTCGGCCACCGGCACGCCGGAGCTGATGCTGCCGCTGTTCGATTTGCTCGACGCGCACCGCGACGACTTCCGGCGCAACGCGCGGCGGCTCTACGGCGCCCGGGGCATCCTCGTGCCGGCGCACCTGGGCAGCCACGGGCTGGCGAACCACTTCGGCCCGCGCTGGTGCCTGACCTTCTGGACGGCCGGCGCCGCGTGGCTGTCGCGGCTGTACGTCGACCACTGGCGCTACACCGGCGACCCGGCGTTCCTGCGCGAGCGGGCGTACCCGTTCCTGGTCGAGGCGGCCGAGTTCTATCTCGACTTCGTGACGGTCGAGGGCGGGCGGGCCGCGTTCGTCCCGTCGTACTCGCCGGAGAACTCCCCCGCAGGCAGCGGGACGCAGGCGGCGCTCGACGCCACCGCGGACGTCGCGGCAGTGCGCGACCTGCTGCGCAACCTGCTGGCCGCGCACGACACCCTCGGGCTGGCCGACCCCCGCGCGACCGCCTGGCTGCGGCTGCACGACGCGCTGCCCGGCTACGAGGTGCGCGACGGCGTACTGGCCGAGTGGCTGCACCCGGCGCTCGACGACAACCCGGCGCACCGCCACGCCTCCCACCTCTACGGCCTCTGGTACGAGCCGGACCCGGACCTGCTCGCCGACCCGGCGCTGCGCGCGGCGGCCGGCCGGGCGGTGACCGCGCGGCTGGACTGGTGGCGCGACCAGGGCGACGAGATGGCCTTCGGCCTGGTGCAGCTCGGCCTCGCGGCGGCGGCCCTGGGCCTGGCCGAGCCGGCGCACGAGGTGATCACCCGCCTCGCCGGCCGGTACTGGCGCCCCAACCTGGTCTCGACCCACAACGCCGGCGCGATCTTCAACGTCGACATCTGCGGCGGTCTGCCCGCACTGGTCGTGGCGATGCTGGTCGGCGCCGGGCCGGCCCGGGCGCCGGGGGCCGGGCCGGCCCCGGAGCAGCTGCGGCTGCTGCCGGCGCTGCCGGCCGTCTGGCCGGCCGGGGAGATCCGCGGCGTGCGGGCGCGCGGCGGCATCACCGTGGAGCGGCTGGCCTGGTCGCCGGCGGGCCTGACGGCGACGCTGAGCGGCGACGGTGACGTGGCCGTGCACACGCCGTGGGGCCTGCCGCGCCGCGTGCGGCTGTCCCCGGGGGCGGTCAGCACGGTCACCGTGCGCGCCGGTGACACGTCGATCGGGACACGCACCTAAAAGACCGCCCTTTCCGGCACCTAGCCGTTGACGTTTGTTGGGTTACCGGAAAAACTAATCCCACATGGCTTGCCAAGGCCGCGATCAGCAGGAGTTTCCGATGCCGTTCCGACCGCCTCTCGTGCCACACGAGACGTTCGTCGCCGACCCGCCCGAGCTGCCGGTCCGCGCGCCCGGTGAGCAGGGCCTCGCCGCGCTCGCCGCCGCGGAGGTGACCAGCCTCGACACCGGGACCGTCACGGCGAAGGCCATCACGACCGATGGGCAGAGCCTCACCGTCGAGCTCAGCGCCGCCGGCGAGGGCATCATCCGGGTCCGGCTCAGCCAGGACCCCGACGCCCGCAGCCGGTCCGCCCGCGCCGCCACCCTCGTGCGGCCCGGCCGGTGCGCCACCGCCGTCGCCGTCGCCGAGGGCGGCAAGGTGCGCCTCACGGCGGGCCCGATCACCGCCGAGCTGACCCTCGACCCGTGGCACCTGCGCTTCGTCGACGCCGCCGGCAACCTCCTCGTCGAGCAGGACCGGGGCGTCACCGACATCAGCGGCCGGCTGCGCACCCTGCCGTTCGGCCGGTCGATGGTCGACGGCTCCGTCGCGGCCTACCACGAGAGCTTCGCGGCCGCCGCCGACGAGCACTTCGTGGGCCTCGGCGAGAAGTTCACCACGCTGGACAAGCGCGGCCAGCGCGCCCTGATGTGGAACTTCGACGCGTTCGGCGCGGAGTCCGACCGGGCGTACAAGAACGTGCCGTTCTACATCTCCAGCAGGGGCTACGGCGTCCTCGTCGACTCGGGCATGCCGACCGAGTTCGACCTGTGCCAGACCACGCACAGCGTGGTGCAGATCCTCGTGCCGGACGACCTCATCGACTACTACGTCCTGGCCGGCCCGACGCCCGACGAGGTCATCACCCGGTTCGACACGCTCACCGGCAGGCCGCTGCTGCCGCCGAAGTGGGCGCACGGCACCTGGCTGTCGTCGGGCTTCTTCGCCGATTCGCAGGAGCAGGCCCTCGGCCGCGCCCGCAAGATCCGCGAAATGGGCATCCCCTGCGACGTGCTGCACCTGGACTGCTACTGGCAGACCGACGGGCACTGGTCGGACCTGCGCTGGGACCCGGAGACGTTCCCGGACCCGGACGCCATGATGCGCGAGCTGACCGGGGCCGGGTTCAAGGTCTCGCTCTGGATGAACTCGTACATCTCGCACCTGAGCCCGGCGTTCGCGGAGGCCGACGAGCTCGGGCTGTTCCTCAAGAGGTCCGACGGCACCAGCTACGTCGCCGACGTGTGGCACGGGTCCTACCCCGCGTGCGGCATCCTCGACCTCACCAACCCGGCCGCGGTCGACTGGTTCACCGACCGGCTGCGGTCGCTGCTGCGGCAGGGCGTGGCGGTCTTCAAGACCGACTTCGCCGAGGGCGTGCCGGCGGACTCCGTCGCGCACAACGGCATGACCGGCGTCGAGCTGCACAACGTCTACACCCTGCTGTTCAACGACCTGGTCCAGGCGGTGACCCGCGAGGTCGCCGGCCACGGGCTGGTCTGGGCCCGCTCGTCGTTCCTCGGCGGCCAGCGGCACTCCGCCCAGTGGAGCGGCGACATCAACGCCACCTACCCGGCCATGGCCTCGACCGTGCGCGCCGGCCTGTCGTACGGGCTGTCCGGCGTGCCGTTCTGGTCGCACGACGTGGGCGGCTTCGGCGGCACCCCCACCCCCGACCTGTACGTGCGGTGGTCGCAGTTCGGCGCGTTCTCGCCGATGGTGCGCTTCCACGGCACGACCAGCCGGCTGCCGTGGGAGTTCCCCGCCGAGGCGGCCGACCTGGCGATCGACGCGCTACGCCTGCGCTACCGGCTCATGCCCTACCTCTACAGCGCCTCCGTCGAGGCGGCGGAGAGCGGCACGGCGTGGATGCGGCCCCTGCTGGAGGACTCGCCGGACGACCCGGCCACGTGGCACGCGGACCTGGAGTACCGGATCGGCACCGACCTGCTCGTCGCGCCGATGACCGACCCGAGCGGCACCCGCACCGTCTACCTCCCCGAGGGCGACTGGGTGCAGTTCTGGGACGGCACGGTGCGCTCCGGCAGCCGGTACGCGAAGGTCACCACGGCCCTCGGGCAGACCCCGCTGTTCGTGCGCCGGGGCGGCCTGCTGGCCACCGTCGAGCCGGGCGACACGGTCGGCGACGGCCCGTTCGGCCCGCTGACCCTGCTCGCGTACGACGTCACCGACACCGCCGCGGTGGTGCACGACGTGGACGGCCCGACGACGATCACGGCACGCCGCGACGGCGACCGCCTGGACATCACGGTCAGCGGCCCGCGCCAGGTGACGCGCGTCGAGCTGCCCGTGGTGGACGGCGCCCGGCCGCCGGCCGAGGTGTCGCTGGACGGCGTGACCGCGCCGCTCGCCGCCGCCAACGGCGTACTCGTGGCTGATTTTCGGTAGTTGACCGTGGGAGACGTGACCGGCCGTGCCCGAGGGGCGCGGCCGGTCACATGCTGGAACGGTTCGCTAGACCTTGATGCCGGGGCGGACGTAGGCCACCCGCGCGCCGCAGTAGTCCACGGGCGCGAACGTCGGCACCGTGGAGTGGCGGCAGACCTGCACGATCACCGTGTCGATCACGCCGGCGCGGCCGGAGAGCAGAACGTTGATGCCGGCGGTTCCGTTGTCGGCCTTGACCGCCTCGGTGTCGACGAGCACCGCGCGGGCGTACGCGGAGAACGTGACGACCGTGTACATCAGGTCGTTGCCGCACACCGACAGCTCGCGGAGAGTGGGCCGGTCGATGAGGGAGCCGGTGGCGTAGACGGCCGGCAGAATCGATGCGGTGGGCGGGTTCCAGTCGAACGTGCCCTTTGCCGCACCGTACACGCACCGGTCGCCGGAGTCGGCGTAGAAGTCGGTCGTCGGGGCGGCCTGGGCCGGCGCGGCGGTGAACGCCAGACTCGCGGCCAGGGCCGCGAGAACAGCGACGAGACGGGTGGACGGACGCATCGCGATGATCCTTCCGTGAGGGACGCCCATCAATATTGATGGTCCGCGATATCGTACGCCCAGCCGCGCCATGGCGATCCGCGCCTGCCGGCATGCCGGGTCCCGACTCGGGGCGGAGGAGCGCCGATCTTGGCGCCGCCGCCGGTCGCACTGGACCCTGGGGGCAATCCCGTCCTATAGAGGCCGTTAACGCCCCCAGGATCCGAAGGGGTCGTGCGGCGCGGGGCCGGTCAGGGTTGGGCGAGCGCGTCGACGCGGGCCAGGTCCGCCGGGGACAGGGCGAAGGTGAAGAGGTCGCCGTTGGTGGCGATGCGGTCCTCGCGGGTGGACTTCGGGATCACCACGACGCCGTGGTCGAGGTGCCAGCGGAGCACCACCTGCGCCGGGGTCACGCCGTGCGCCTCGGCGATCTCCTTGAGCACCGGCGAGTCCAGGTCGGCGTTCTTGAGCGGGCTGTAGCCCTCCAGCACCACGCCGCGCGCCTGGTGCCCGGCCAGCAGGGTCGGGTCGTTGCGGGTCGGCCCCCACGGGATCTGGTTGACCGCGGGGATCTCGCCGCTCGCGTCCGCCAGCTCGTCGAGCTGGGAGAGGCTGTAGTTGCTCACCCCGATCGTGCGGGTCAGGCCCGCGTCGCGGGCGTCGCGCAGGTGCCGCCAGGTGGGCGGGCTGGCCTGGCCGTTGATGGGCCAGTGGATGAGCCACAGGTCCACGTAGTCCAGGCCCAGCTTGGCGAGGCTGTCGTTGATGGCCTGCGGGGCGCGGGCGGCGTCGTTGGGGCGCAGCTTGGTGGTCACGAAGACCTCCTCGCGCGGCAGGCCGCTGTCGCGCACGGCGCGGCCCACCTCCGCCTCGTTGCCGTACGCGGCCGCGGTGTCGAGGTGCCGGTAGCCGGCCTCCAGCGCCACGCGCACCGCGCGGTAGGCGTCGTCGCCGGTGGCCTGCCAGGTGCCGAGGCCGAGCAGGGGCATGGCCACGCCGCCGGGCAGGGTGACGGTCGGCTGGTCCGTTGGAGCGTCAGTCATCCGTCCATCCTGCCCGCTGAACGGCGTCGCGGATCAGCCCTTGATGGCGCCGAGCAGGACGCCCTTGGTGAAGTGCTTCTGCATGAACGGGGTGACCACCAGGATCGGGACCAGCGTCAGGGTCACGACCGCCATCTGCAGCGACAGCGGCGCGATCTGCTGGTGGCCCAGGTTCTGCCCGATAGTCGTGATACCGCTGCCCGGCATCGGGTTGGCCTGGATGGTGTAGGTGTAGATGATCATCTGAAGCGGCCACATGCCGTTGTCGGGCAGGTAGAGCAGCGCGTTGAAGAACGAGCCCCAGTACGTCATGGCGTAGATCAGCGTGATGACCGCGAGCACGGCCTTGGAGGTGGGCAGGACGACCGACCACAGCGTCCGCCACTCCCCCGCCCCGTCCAGCCGGGCTGCCTCGATCATCTCCTCGGACGTGGCCATGAAGAAGCCGCGCAGGATGAGGATGTTGAACACGTTCACCGCGCCCGGCAGAATCAGCGACCAGTAGCTGCCGTAGCCGCCCAGGGCGGACACGAGCAGAAAGCCCGGGATGAGACCGCCGCTGAAGAACATCGTGATGACGAGGATCGCAAGGAGCGTCCGGTGGCCGAACGAACCCTTGCGGGACAGGCCGTAGGCGCACAGCACGCTGACGAACATGGAGAACGCCGTGCCCACGACCGTCGTCCAGACGCTCACCCATAGCGAATGCAGGATCAACGGGTTGTCGAAGATCTGGCGGTAGGCCTCGGTGGTGATGCCGCCCTGGGGAATGAACACCATGCCGCCGGCGAGGTTCACCGACTTCTGGGTGGACAGGCTGGTCATCACGATCATGTAGATCGGCACCAGGATGATGGCCACCGTGGCGATCAGCACCGTGGCCTTGCCGGCCTGGCCCGCCGCGGTCGGCTTCTCCTCCCAGGACGGCCGCTGCTTGGGCCGTCGGGCGATCTTCGGCTCAGTCAGAACAGTCATTTCCGGTACAACCCGTCCTCACCGATGGCATGCGCGAGCTTGTTCGCCGCGAGGATCAGAATGAGCGAGAGCACGCCCTTGAACAGCCCCGCCGCGGCGCCGTAGCTGAAGTTGTTCGCCACTACGCCGTAGAAGTAGGAGAAGGTGTCGAGCACCTCGGAGGCGTCGCGCCCGACGGCCTGGCGCTGGATGAGCATCTGCTCGAAGCCGACCGTGAGCGCGCTGCCCATCCGCAGCACCAGCATGAGCACCACCACGCCCCGGATGCCCGGCAACGTGATGTGCCACAGCCGGCGCCACCGGCCCGCGCCGTCAGCGGCCGCGGCCTCGTACAGGCTCTGGTCGATCATCGCGAGCGCGGCGAGGAACACGATGATGCCCCAGCCGGCCTCCTTCCAGATCATCTGCACGGTCACGAGGTACTTGAAGGACCCCGGATCGGTCATGATGTCCCAGGTCGGGAGGTCGTGCTGGATCAGGAAGGTGTTGAGCGCGCCAGCGCCGCCGAGCATCTCCATGAAGATCGCGACGACCAGCACGAACGAGAAGAAGTGCGGCAGGTACACGATGGTCTGGATGAATGACCGGATGCGCGTGCTCAGGATCGTGTTCAGCAGCAACGCGAGAATGATCGGGATCGGGAAGTAGAGCACCAGTTGCACGGCGCTGATGACGAGCGTGTTCTCCAGCGCGTGCCAGAAGATGGGGTCGGTGAAGAGCCGCTCGAACTGGTAGAAGCCGACCCAGGGACTCTGCCGGAAGCCCGAGTAGATGTCGTACTGCTGGAACGCGGTCACCGTGCCGAGCATCGGAATGTACGCGAAGACGATCAGCAGGACGATCGTCGGCAGGACCATGACGAGCAGGCTGCGGTCGCGCTTGAACTTCTGCCAACGGCTCAGCTTGTTGGCCCGCGGAGGCGCCCCGGGGACGGGGGCGCTGATCTCGTCGGGCTCGGCCTCGCCCGGCTGCGTGATGGTGGCCACGGTGCTCCTGTCAGGGCAGTGCATAAGGTGACGACCGGAGCCCGCGTCCCTGTGCACGCGGGCCCCGGCTCACGTTCGGCGTCGCGAGGGCTGACCTCGCGACACTAGATCAGGCGCCGGGGGTGGCCGACGGGCCCGTGACGTACTTGTCGCGGATGCCCTCGTAGAACTTCCGCAGCTCGTCGCCGCCGTTCTTGCGCCACGCGGCCACCGCGTCGGTGAAGGCCGAGATCGGCTTGCGGCCGACCTTCACGTCGTTGAGCGTGTCCTTGACGGCCTGTCCGATCGAGGAGTACTGCGACGGCTCGGTGATGTTCATGCCGTAGAAGATCGGCGTCCTGGCGTACTTCACCGCGTCGGCCTGCCACGCGGCGTAGTCCTTCGCCACCTGTGTGAAGCCCTCCCCGACCGTGGTGACGGCCGGCGGGGTGACGAGGAACTGGAACGTGGTGGCGACCAGCTTGCTGCCGCTCTCGGTCAGCGCGGGGTTGCCGTCCTTCATCGTGTAGGTGTCGCCCTCGGCGCCGAAGTTGACGACCAGCCACTCCTTGGAGCCGTACGGCGCCGCGATGTAGTTCGCGACCGCGAGCAGCTCCTTGATCTGGGCGTCGGACAGCTTGGCGTTGAGGTAGGCGAACATAGCCGCGCCGGGCTGCAGCTCGATGCTGGGGGCCTGGCCCGCCTTGCCGGACAGCAGCTTGAACGCCTGCCGGACGTAGCTGGGGTTGGCCGCGGTGCCGGACTTGGCGTCGCCGCCGTTCCACGCGCCGGTGCCGTCCGCGGTCACGACGATCTTGCCGCTCCAGAACCGCTGCTTGCCGTTCTGATCGGTGCCGGCGAGGTCGGCCGGGTTGACGTAGCCGGCCTTGGCCAGCGAGGCGTGCCACTCCAGGGCCGCGATGATGCCCTCGGTCTCGTACTTGTGCACGAGCTTGCCGCTGGCGTCCTGGTCCCACTTGGTATGGAAGCCGAAGAGCTGCGTGGCGTACGCCGCGTCGTCGCCGAACAGGTCGCCGAACGCGTACTGGCCGGCGGCCTTGCTCGTGAGCTGCGCGCCGAGGGCCTTGAGGTCCTCCGCCGTCTTGATGGCGTCGGCGTTGATGCCCTGCTTGTCGAAGATGTCCTTGCGGTAGAAGATCGCGCCGTTGAACACCGCGTTCGACGGGTACACCGGCAGGCCGTAGAGCTTGCCGTTCCAGACGCCGGCCGACCAGGCGCCGGGCGGGATGTTCGCGAGGTTCGGGTAGGCCTCGATCTTGCTGCCCGACAGGTACGGCGTCAGGTCGACGAACTTGGCGACGGCCGAGCCGAAGTTGAGGGTGCCGGTGTTCCAGCCGGGGATCTGGATCCAGTCCGGGAGCTTGTCCGCGGCGAACAGCGGGGGGAGGGCGTTACCGTAGTTGTTGCCGTCCGACGGCTGGATCTTCAGGGTGACGCCGAGGGCCTTGTTCACCGCGTCGTAGTACGAGTTACCGCTCGACGGCGGGATGGCGCCCCACAGCGGCGTCATGGTGGTGTAGGTGCCACCGGCGCCGGGCGTCGACGCGACGGTCTGCGCCGGGGCGGCGGGGTAGGAGAGGAACACCGGGTCGGACACGGCACCGGCGGTGCCGGTCACCGACGGGACGTCCGCCTTGACCGAGGTGTTCTGGATGTAGTTAGGAATGATCTTGTTGATCTCTTCCTTACTGGTGGTGCCCGGTCCCTTGTTCCCACCCGTGCTGTCGCAGCCGGCGAGCAGCCCGCTGCCGCCGACGGCGGCCGCGGCCGCACCGGCGCCCGCGACGGTGAGGAAGGTCCGGCGACTGGTGCGTCGACGGGACAGAGGATTGGTCATCGCGCTCTCGGCCCTTCAAATCTTGGACACGGGGATGGTGGCGTGAGGTCAATGAGCGTTTGTAGACTTAGTTGGTCTGGCGACTAAACAAACTAGACCACGACGCCA
Source organism: Luedemannella flava (assembly GCF_039528515.1). Lineage (NCBI taxonomy): Bacteria > Bacillati > Actinomycetota > Actinomycetes > Micromonosporales > Micromonosporaceae > Luedemannella > Luedemannella flava. Next base: position 103,723 of record NZ_BAAALT010000127.1, on the reverse strand, counting down.
GCCGCCACAAGGGATCGGTCACCGGGCCTCGGCTGACCGGACCTGCCCCAGCGCGGGGGAGGTGGGGCATGATGGTCCGACCGAGGCAGATGGGGCACAGTTGATAACCACGCACACCGGGCCACAGCCGGCGGACTTCACCGACGTACGGGCCACAAACCTAGCGGTGGTCCTGCGGTTCGTGCGCGCGCACGCTCCGTGTTCGCGCGCCGACATCGCGGCCGCCACCGGGCTGAACAAGACCACCGTCTCCAGCCTCGTCGGCGAGCTCATCGAACGACGGCTGCTCAGGGAGACCGGACTGACCGAACACCGCATCGGCCGACCGGCCACGATGATCGTGGTGGACGGTGCCCCGTACGCGGCGGTCGGATTGGAAATAAGCACCGACTACCTCGCGACGGTCGCGGTCGACCTCCGCGGCGAGCGGCTGCTGACATGGCGCCGCTCGTTCACCGGGCAGGGCGCCGGGTCGAGCAGGGCCATCGCCGCGGTCGCCACCCTCGCGCGCCGGGCCGTCGCCAAGGTGCGCGACGACGGCCGGGAGGTGCTCGGGCTGACCGTGGGCGTGCCGGGCCTCGTCGACGCCGGCGGGGTCGTGCGCAGCGCGACCAGCCTCGGCTGGCGGGACGTTAACCTGCGCGAGGACCTCAGGGCGGCGCTGGGCAACCCGGACTATCCGGTCGCCGTCGAGAACGACGCCAACCTGGCGGCCCTCGCCGAGTACCGGTACGGCGCGCACGCGGGCGTGGCCAACCTGGCGTACCTGACGGGCCAGGCCGGCATCGGCGCGGGCATCATCGTCGACGGTCGCCTGCTGCGCGGCGCGCGCGGCTTCGGCGGCGAGATCGGTCACCTGGCCATCGACCCGGCGGGGCCGGCCTGCCCGTGCGGGCGCACCGGCTGCCTGGAGGCGGTCGCCGGCATCGGCGCCGTGTTGCGCAAACTCGGCCACGACACGCTCGCCGACGTCGAGATCGGCATCGAGGACGTGGTCCGCCGGGCGCAGGCGCGGGAGCCGGAGGTGCTCGCGGCGCTGGTACAGCTGGGGCGCGACCTCGGTCAGGGCGCGTCGATGCTGGCGAACCTGGTCAACCCCGACGTGATCCTGCTCGGCGGCTACTACGCTCCCCTCGCGCCGTGGGTCGTCGACCAGGCCGAGGCCGAGCTGGCCGCGCGCACCGTCGCGCCGCAGGCGGGCGGCGCCCGCATCGTGGCGTCGACGCTGGGCTACAACGCGACCGCGACGGGGGGCGCGGCGGGCGTTCTGGAAACGGTTGATTCGGGTCGGTTGCCCGCGCTCGCGAGCGCGTAAAGAATATTAAGGTGGCGGCGCGGTCGGCGCCGTGCCGCCACCGCCACGCGCACCCATCAACACCTGCGGAAATCGTCTCACGCCAGGTCCTTGAAAGCGCTTACCTCATGGTAGGTACGGACATCGGTATCGACCGACCTCTTGACGGTGGGCGGAGACCGGTGCGACGCTGCATAGGCCTCGTTTTCGAAACACGGTCGACAGCTCCGGCTAACAGTCTGGAAATGCCCGGTTTCGGACGAGGTAACTTTCGAACCATCGTCGAAGCGCTTCGAATGTCCTGGTAACCATGATATTCGATATCCGTCGAAGCGCTTCGACGTCGGCCCCGGGCCGACCCGGGGGCCCGCAAGCGATGTTGAAGAAGGGTGCGTCCCGATGAGCGACCCCGAGGCCGGCGCCTACACCGACGGAGCGCTGCCCCTGGCCGACCGGATCACCGACCTGCTCGCCCGGCTGACGCTCGAGGAGAAGGTCGCTCTCCTGCACCAGCACCAGCCCGCCATCGACCGGTTGGGCGTCGGCCCGTTCCGCACCGGCACCGAGGCGCTGCACGGGCTCGCGTGGCTCGGCGAGGCCACCGTCTTCCCGCAGGCCGTCGGGCTGGGCGCCACCTGGGATCTCGACCTGGTCCGCCGCGTCGGCGAGGCCGTCGGCGACGAGGTGCGCGGCCTGCACCACAAGGACCCCGAGCGCGCCGGCCTCAACGTGTGGGCGCCGGTGGTCAACCAGCTGCGCGACCCGCGCTGGGGCCGCAACGAGGAGGGCTACGCCGAGGACCCGCTGCTGACCGGCGCCATGGGCACGGCGTACTCGTGGGGGCTGCGCGGCGACCACCCGACGTTCCTCAAGACCGCCCCGACGCTCAAGCACTTCCTGGGCTACAACAACGAGACGCGCCGCGACCGGACGTCGAGCAACCTGAGCCCGCGCGTGCTCCACGAGTACGAGCTGCCGCCGTTCCGGGCGCCGATCGCCGACGGGGCCGCGGTCGCCATCATGGCGTCGTACAACCTGGTCAACAACCGGCCGGCGCACCTGAGCCCGCTCATCAACGACGCGCTGCGCACCTGGACGAGCGACGACATCCTCGTCGTCAGCGACGCGCAGGCACCGTCCAACGTGGTCGAGTCGCAGGCCTACTACCCCGACCACGCGGCCGCCACGGCCGCGCTGATCAAGGCGGGCGTGGACAGCTTCACCGACAACGACGCCAGGTCCGAGATCACGATCGCCCGCGCCACCGAGGCGCTGGCGCGGGGCCTGCTCACCGAGGCCGACATCGACGCCGCGCTGCGGCACATCTTCGCCATCCGGTTCCGGCTCGGCGAGTTCGACCCGGCCGAGGCCAACCCGTTCGCGGCGATCACCGCGGACGTCATCAACTGCTCGGAGCACCAGCGGCTCGCCCGCGAGGCCGCCCGGGCGGCGATCGTGCTCCTCCGCAACGACGAGGACCTGCTCCCCCTGGCCGCGCCGAAGCGGGTCGCCGTGCTCGGCCCGCTGTCGGACGTACTCTTCGAGGACTGGTACAGCGGCACGCTCCCCTACCAGGCCACCGTCCGGCGCGGGCTCACCGAGCGCCTCGGCGACGCGGTCGTCAGTCACGAGGACGGCGTCGACCGGGTCGTCCTGCGCGCGGCCGGCACCGACCGGTTCGTCACCGCGTCCGACCACGCCGACGGCGCCACGCTGCGGCTCGCCGACGGGGCCGGCGAGTTCGACCTGTTCGACTGGGGCGACGGCGTCTACTCGCTGCGCGCCGTGGCCAACGGGCGGCACGTCACCGCCGTCGACGCCGAGGGCACGCCGCTGGTCAACAACCAGGCGAGCCCGAACGGCTGGGTGGTCCGCGAGACGTTCCGGCTCGCCGAGCGCGAGGACGGCGCCCTCGTCCTCAAGCACGTGGCGTCCGGCCGGTTCGTCGCCGCCACGGAGGACGGCGCGCTCGGCGCGACCGCCGGGTCGCCGGCCGACGCGCTGGGCCTGAGCATCGAGACCGTGCACTCGGGCGTGGACGCGGCCGTCGCCGCCGCCCGCGAGGCCGACGTCGCGATCGTCGTGCTCGGCAACCACCCGCTGATCAACGGCCGGGAGTGCGAGGACCGGGTCGACCTGAACCTGCCCCCCACCCAGCAGCGGCTCATCGAGGCGGTGCACGCCGCCAACCCGACGACCGTCCTCGTGCTGACCAGCAGCTACCCGTACGCGATCCGGTGGGCGGACGAGCACGTGCCGGCCATCCTGTGGTCGGCGCACGGCGGGCAGGAGTTCGGCAACGCGCTGGCCGACGTGCTGCTGGGAGACGCGAGCCCGTCGGGCCGGCTCCCCCAGACGTGGTACCGGGACGACACCGACCTGCCCGACCTGCTCGACTACGACATCATCGCCACCGACGCGACGTACCTCTACTTCCGCGGCAGGCCGCTGTACCCGTTCGGCCACGGCCTCACCTACGGCCGCGTGGCGTACCGCGACCTGCGCGTCAGCGCCCCGGCGCTGGACGCCGACGGCGAGATCACCGTGACCGTCGAGGTCGTCAACACCGGGGAGTACGCCGTCGACGAGGTGGTCCAGCTCTACACCCGCCAGCAGCGCTCACGCGTCAAGCTACCCGTGCGCCAGCTGCGCGGCTTCGCGAAGGTGCGCCTCGCGCCGGGCGCGTCGACCGCCGTCACGCTGCCACTCAAGGCGGCCGACCTCGCGTTCTGGGACGTCACCCAGGGCCGGATGGTCGTCGAGGAGGCCCGGCACACCGTCATGGTCGGCGCCTCGGCCACGGACGTACGGGCCACCGCGGTCGTCGACGTGCGCGGCGAGCAGATCGCGCCGCGCGCCGTGAGCGGCCGCTCCCTGCGCGCCGCCGACCACGACGACTACTGCGGCATCGCGCTGGTCGACGAGAACACGGTCACCGGCGACGCGGTCGGCGCCGTCGAGCCGGGCAGCTGGATCACGTTCGACGGGGTGGACCTCGGCCGGGGCGTCCGCGCCGTGGGCGCGAAGGTGGCGCAGGTCGACGGTGCCGGCACCATCACGCTGCGCGTCGACGACCCGGTGCGCGGCCAGGTGGTCGCCACCCTCACCGTCCCGTCGACCGGCAGCGAGTACGCGTGGACCGAGGTCTCCGCGCCCGCCGCCGGTGCGACCGGCATCCGCGACCTCTACCTTGTCTTCAGCGCCCCCGGCACCCGCGTGGCCGAGCTGACGTTCGACGGACCGGGAGCCGAGGCGTAGTGTCCTCCCCCCGTACCCGACCCCCACGGAGCGCCATGGTCACGATCACGGACGTGGCCCGCCACGCCGGCGTGGCCCCGAGCACGGTCTCCTATGTGCTCAGCGGCAAGCGGGCGATCTCGTCCACCACCCGGCAACGGGTGCTGTCGAGCATCCGGGTCCTCGGCTACCACCCGCACGCCGGGGCGCGGTCGCTCGCCAGCAACCGGTCCAACGTGATCGCGCTGGTGCTGCCCCTGCGCTCGGGCATGCACCTGCCCGTACTCATGCAGTTCGCCATCGCCGTGGTCACCACGGCCCGTCAGTACGACCATGATGTTCTGCTGGTCACCGCCGACGAGGGGCCGGACGGGCTGCGACGGGTCGCGGCCAGCGCGATGGTCGACGCGATCGTGCTCATGGACGTGGAGCTGCACGACACGCGGGTGCCCATGCTGCGCGAGCTGGACCGGCCCAGCGTGCTCATCGGCTTCCCCGCCGAGCCGGACGGGCTGACCTGCGTCGACCTCGACTTCTTCCAGGCCGGCGCGGCGTGCGTGGAGCACCTGGCGAGCCTCGGTCACCGCCACGTGGCGCTGCTCGGCGCCCCGCCGGCCGTGTACGAGCGCGGCACCGGCTTCGCCCAGCGCACCCGCGCGGGTTTCCTCGACACGGCCGACCGGCTGGGACTGAGCGGTATCGCGATCGCGTGCGAGGAGGAGACCGACCAGGTCGCCGCGTCGGTGCACGCGCTGCTCACCCGGCAGCCCGAGGTCACCGGCCTGGTGGTGCACAACGAGGCGGCCGTCGGGAGCATCATGGCCGCGTTGGCCGCCCACGGCCGGCGGGTGCCCGACGACATCTCCGTCGTCGCGATCTGCCCGGACGAGACCGCCGAGCGGACCGAGCCCGCGCTGTCGTCGGTACTGATCCCGGCGGAGGAGGTCGGGGCGCAGTCGGTGAGCCTGCTCATGCGCAAGCTGGAGGGCGAGCTCGTGCCCGACGCCAGCCTGCTCGCCCCGCGCCTGACCGTCCGCGCCAGCACCGCCGCCCTGCCGGCGGGTCACGCGGGGTAGCCTGCCCGCCGTGGGTGCGCTCAACGGATTGGCTGCCGACCTCGACACTGTCGAAGGGACGGTATCGGTGTGGTGCGGCCCGCCCGGTGGGCCGCCCGCGTTCGCCCGGCACGCGGACGCGCCGCACTACGCCGCCAGCACCATGAAGGTCGCCGTGCTGGCCGCGATGTACCGGCTCGCCGAGGTCGGGCGGCTCGACCTCGACGCCGCCGTGATGGTGGTCAACTCGTTCCCGTCGGCGGCACCGGGCGCGCCGGGCTTCGGCTGCACGGAGCGCTACGACAACGACCCCGAGGTGTGGGCCGCGCTGGGCGGCGAGGTGCCGCTGCGCTGGCTCGCCGACCGGATGGTCACCCGCTCGTCCAACCTCGCCACCAACCTGGTGCTGGGCCTCGTCGGTGGCGCCGCGGTGGCGGACGCCTGGCACGCCGCCGGCGCGCGGCACAGCGTCGTCGGTCGGGGCATCGAGGACGCGGCGGCCGCCGACGCGGGCATCACCAACACCGTGACCGCCGCCGACCTCGGCGCCCTCCTGGGGGCGATCGCGATCGGCGCCTCCGACGGGCATCCGATCGCGTCCACGGCCTCGTGTCAGGCCATGCTCGCCACCCTGGAGGCGCAGCGCGACGGCTCGGAGCTGGCCGGCGGCCTGCCGGAGGGCACCCGCATCGCCCACAAACCCGGCTGGGTCATGGGGGTACGGCACGGGGCGGGGGTCGTGTTCCCCGCCGACGCCCCGCCGTACGTGCTGGTCGTGTGCGCCACCACGCCGCTGGCCCGCAACGACCCGGGCGACGGGGCGTGCGCGCTGCTGGCCCGGGTGGCCGCCGCGAGCTGGGCGGACCGCCATGATCTCGCCCCGGCCATGGGCTAGGCTGCTGGGCCGTGACGATCACCGAGGTGCGCTCGCGCCGGGTCACGGCGGCGCTGCATACGCCGTTCGTGACCGCGCTGCGGCGCACCACGACGATGACCACGCTCGTGGTGACCGTCAGCGACGACGCCGGCCACACCGGCTACGGCGAGGCGCCCCAGGTCTGGCAGGTCACCGGCGCTTCCGTGGCCGGCTCGCAGGCGTGCGTCACCGAGGTTTTCGCCCCGCTGCTGCGCGGGCGCGACCCCGACGACCTTGTCGGCCTGTGCCGCGCCGTGCGCCGGGCGGTGGCCGGCAACGAGGCCGCGAAGGCGGCCGTCGACGTGGCGCTGCACGACCTGGCCGCCCACCGGCTCGGGGTGCCCCTGGCCCGCCTGCTCGGCGGCGCCGGCGACGCGGCGGCCCTGCGCGTGGCCACGGACGTCACGCTGGCCGCCGGCACCGCCGCGGAGCTGGCCGGGGCGGCCGGCGCGCGGGTCGCCGACGGGTTCGACGTACTCAAGATGAAGGTCGGCACCGACGCGGCGGGCGACGTGGCCCGGGTGCGCGCGGTGCGCGAAGCTGTCGGGCCGGCCACCCGGCTGCGCCTGGACGCGAACCAGGGCTGGACGCCGCGCGAGGCCGTGGGCGTCATCCGGGCGATCGAGAACGCGGGCCTCGACGTGGAGCTGGTGGAGCAGCCGGTCGTGCGCGCCGACCTGGACGGGCTGGCGTGGGTCACCGATCGGGTGACGACACCGGTCCTGGCCGACGAGGCGGTGTGGTCGCCGCGCGACCTGGTCGAGGTCATCCGGCGCCGGGCGGCCGACCTGGTCAACGTCAAGCTCGCCAAGTGCGGCGGCCTGGGCCCGGCCCGCACGCTGCTGGCCCTGGCCGAGGAGTATGGCGTCGGCACCATGGTCGGCTCGATGATGGAGGGGCCCATCGGCGTGGGCGCCGCGGCGAGCCTCGTGGCCGCCACCGGCACCACCGCCGTGAGCGACCTCGACGCCGCCTGGTGGTTGGCGCAACCGCTGGTCAAGGGCGGTCCCGGGTACTCGGGGCCGACCGTTGTCCTGCCCGACGCGCCCGGCCTCGGGATCGCCGGGATGATGCCTTGTGGAAACGAATCCGACGTGTCACCGTCTTGGGAGTGAACGTGAGCCTGGGGTCCCTTCTCGCGCTGAGCGAGCCCACGCTGTCGCCTGGTGAGGAAGCCACCGTCTGCGTCGCCGTGGCGACGCTGTGGGTGTCGCCCGACCGCGTGCGTCCCGTCGACGAGCCGGCGCTGGGCTATCAGGCCAAGCCGCGCGCGTGGGTGAACGCGATGTCCCCGGCGGAGCGCGACGACCTGCGCGGGCGGGTGTACACCCAGCTGCTGCTCGGCGAGCGGGTGCGGATCCTCGAGCTGCGCGGCGACTGGGCGCACGTGGTCGCCCTGGGCCAGCCCTCGTCGCTGGACGGCCGGGGCTACCCTGGCTGGCTCCCGTCCTACCAGCTCGCCACCGTCGGCAGTATGTTCGCCGCCGGCATCCGGGTCGCCCAGGGCGGGCACCGCGGTCGGCGCGGCGTCGCGGACGACGAGGAGATGGAGCCCGAGGTCGACCGCTCTGGCATGATCCACCTGGTCGACGCCACGGCGACCACGCTGCGCGACGAGCCCGACGGTGCCCTGGTGATGCCCGGCGTCACGTTCGGCACCCGGCTGGTCGCCTCCGGCCGACCGCACGACGGCTGGCTGCCCGTGGCCGTGCCCGGCCGGTTCGAGCCCGCGTGGGCCGTGGAGGACGACGTCACACCCGAGCCGGCCGCGCCGCCCGCCGACCCGCAGGAGATCGTCGCCATGGCCGACCGCCTGCGCGACGTGCCCTACATCTGGGGCGGCGCCTCGGCGTACGGGGTGGACTGCTCGGGCCTGGTGCACCTGACCTGGCGCCGGTTCGGGGTGACGCTCCCCCGCGACGCCGCCGACCAGGCGGCCGCGACCACACCGGTGCCGCTGGGCAGCGAGCGCCCCGGTGACCTCTACTTCTTCGCCTCCGCCGCGGGTCAGATCGACCACGTCGGGTTCGTCGCGCAGACGCCCGACGGCGACCAGCGCTGGGTGCTGCACGCCTCCCAGCCGCACGGCCACGTGGTGCTCGAGGAGGTGGCCGCCGAGCGGGCGGCGACTCTCGTCGCCGCCCACCGCGTGGTCTCCCGTTAGCTAGCTGATCCGCTCGACGGGCCCGTTCCGCTCCGCCTCGCGGACGGCCCGTCGGGCATCGTTGCGCGACTTCACCAGGCTGACCACGGCGGCCGTGCCGATCGTGGTGACGATGAACAGCAGCGAGAACCAGATCGGGATCGCGGGCACGTGCACCGGGTCGCCGCCGTTGATGAACGGCACGTTGTTCTCATGCAGCGCCTCCAGCACCAGCTTCACGCCGATGAAGCCCAGCACCACGGCCAGGCCCACGGACAGGTAGGTCAGCCGGTCGAGCAGGTCGCCGAGCAGGAAGTACAGCTGGCGTAGGCCCATGAGGGCGAACACGTTGGCGGTGAAGACGATGAACGGCGCGCGCGTCAGTCCGAAGATCGCGGGGATCGAGTCGAGGGCGAACAGCAGGTCGGTGGTGCCGAGGGCGATCATCACGACGACCAGGGGGGTGAAGAAGCGCTTGCCGTTCACGGTCTTGGTCAGGTGCGGTCCGTCGATCTTCTCCGTCATGGGCAGGACGCGGCGGCTCCAGCGGATGAGCGCGTTCTCCTTGAAGTCCGATTCGTCATCTTCGCCCTGCTTGACAAGCTTCCACGCCGTATAGAGCAGGAAAGCGCCGAAGATGTAAAACATCCAGATGAAGCGCTCGATGGCGGCCGCGCCGAGGGCGATGAAGATGCCGCGCATGACCAGCGCGAGCACGATGCCGATGAGCAGGACCTTCTGCTGGTACTTCCGGGGGACGGCGAATCTGCTCATGATGATCACGAAAACGAACAGGTTATCGACCGACAGGCTGTACTCCGTGAGCCAGCCGGCGAAGAACTCACCTGCCTGTTTCGGCCCCCAGAAGATCCACACTCCGACGCCGAACAACAGCGCCAGCGTCACGTAGAAGATCACCCAGAGGGTCGACTCCCTGGTCGACGGCACGTGCGGGCGCCGCGCCACCACAAGAAGATCGACAATGAGCAGGCCGACCAGCCCGACAAGGGTGACAGCCCAGATCCAACCCGGCACATGCATGCGCCCGAACCTCCGCAGGACACGCGGCACCTCGCCGCGGGCGTCGGCGCCGAGGCGACGTCGCCCGACGCCGGGGCGCCGCACTGTTCAGCGGAGGTCTCTTCCGCTGCCCGGCGCCGCCCGGCAGCCGACAGGGCCGGGTCCGACCGGCCGGTGCCGATCTCGCCGTGCTGACGACCCTGTCGCGGGGGAGTACTCCCCTCCATGTTGTCTGGACCATTCTTACCCATGAGCACGACTCATCGGCTGTCGGGTGCCATCTTCTCATCACATTGATACCTGCCTGGTCAGAAGTGGTTTGTGAGGTTCCTTCGGCGGGTGCGATGAGAGGATTCAAGGCGACGGAGATCACACCCGTTCCGGGAGCTGGGCCCGCCCCCTTCCGGCGGCGACGGTCATGGCAGGCTGCGGGCATGGTTCTTGAGGTAGCTCTGATCGACGTCACGCCGGGCCAGGAGGACGACTTCGCCGACGCGTACGGCAAGGCCCGCCCGATCCTGGCCGACACCCCCGGCTGCCGGTCCGTGCGCATGACCCGGGGCGTCGAGTCACCGTCGCGGTTCGTGCTCCTGGTCGAGTGGGACTCAGTCGAGGCGCACACCGACAACTTCCGGGCCACGGACCGGTTCGGTCAGTGGCGGGGTCTCATCGGCCCGTACTTCGCCGGGCCGCCGGTCGTCGAGCACTTCACCGACGTACCCGCCTGACAATGGCCGACCTGCGCACCGCGGACGGCGTGGTCCTGTCGGCGCACCACGACCGGGGCCCGTCGACGGACCTGGCGTTCGTGGCGGCGCACGGCTTCACCGGGTCCTGGCGCACGCCCGCGATGCGCCGGGTCGCCGGGGTCCTCGCCGAGACCGGCGGGGTGGTCACCTTCGACTTCCGGGGGCACGGCCGCTCGGGCGGCGCGTGCACGGTCGGCGACCGGGAGATCTATGACGTGGCGGCCGCCGTCGCCTGGGCGCGGTCGCTCGGCTACGCGTCGGTCGCCACGATCGGCTTCTCCATGGGCTCGGCGTGCGTGGTGCGCCACGCGGCCGCCTTCCCGTCGGACGACCTGGTGGCCGTGGCGGCCGTCAGCGGGCCGAGCCGGTGGTACTACCGCGACACCGTGCCCATGCGCCGGCTGCACTGGGTCGTGGAACGGCGCCTCGGCCGGCTCGTCAGCCGCGTCGCGCTGCGCACCCGTGTCTCGTCGGTCGAGTGGCCCGCCGACGACCTGCCGGAGTCGCCCACGGCCGCCGCCGCGCGCATCGCGCCCGTGCCGCTGCTGGTGGTCCACGGCGACGCCGACCGGTACTTCCCCGTCGACCACGCGCACGCCCTGCACGAGGCCGCCGGACCGACCGGCGAACTGTGGATCGAGCCTGGCTACGGCCACGCCGAGAACGCGGCAACCGACGACCTCATCCGCCGCATCGCCACCTGGCTCGCGGCCCGCGACCGGGCCGCTCGCTCCGGCTCCTAGCGGGCGCCCGCGACGTCCATCTGGCGGACCTCCTTCTTCAGCTCCGCGATCTCGTCGCGGATCCGGGCGGCGAGCTCGAACTGCAGCTCGCGGGCCGCCGCCAGCATCTGCTCGGTGAGGTCGGTGATGAGCTGGGCCAGCTCGGCCCGGGCCAAGCCCTCCGTGGGGGCGGAGATCGCGCGCGAACGGGTGCTGCGGGTCTCCTTCACGGGCGCCTTGCCGCGGCTCTGCTGGCGGCCGCTGCCGCCGACCGGCGAGTACTTCTCCTCGCTGTCCTCCGCCTCGCGGTAGATGTCGTCGAGGATGTCGCCGATCTTCTTGCGCAGCGGCTGCGGGTCGACGCCGTTGGCCTCGTTGTAGGCGACCTGCTTCGCGCGCCGGCGGTTGGTCTCCTCGATCGCGTGCGCCATCGACGGGGTGACCTTGTCCGCGTACATGTGGACCTCGCCCGACACGTTACGCGCGGCGCGGCCGATCGTCTGGATCAGCGATGTGCCGCTGCGCAGGAAGCCCTCCTTGTCGGCGTCCAGGATGGACACCAGCGACACCTCGGGCAGGTCGAGGCCCTCGCGGAGCAGGTTGATGCCGACCAGCACGTCGTAGTCGCCCTTGCGCAGCTCGCGCAGCAGCTCCACGCGGCGCAGCGTGTCCACCTCGGAGTGCAGGTAGCGCACGCGGATGGCGTGCTCGAGCAGGTAGTCCGTGAGGTCCTCGGCCATCTTCTTGGTCAGCGTGGTGACCAGGACGCGCTCGTCGCGCTCGGAGCGCACCTTGATCTCGTGCATGAGGTCGTCGATCTGACCCTTGGTCGGCTTCACCACGACCTCCGGGTCGACCAGGCCCGTCGGGCGGATCACCTGCTCGACGAACTCGCCCTGGGTCTGCTCCAGCTCCCACGGCCCCGGCGTCGCCGACAGGTAGACCGACTGGCCGACCCGGTCGCGGAACTCGTCGAAGCGCAGCGGCCGGTTGTCGGCGGCGCTGGGCAGCCGGAAGCCGTGCTCGATCAGGGTGCGCTTGCGGGACGCGTCGCCCTCGTACATGCCGCCTATCTGGGGCACCGTCACGTGCGACTCGTCGATGACGGTGAGGTAGTCGTCCGGGAAGTAGTCGAGCAGGCAGTGCGGGGCGCTGCCCGCCTCGCGGCCGTCGATGTGGCGGGAGTAGTTCTCGATGCCGGAACAGAACCCGACCTGGCGCATCATCTCCAGGTCGTAGCTCGTGCGCATGCGCAGGCGCTGGGCCTCCAGCAGCTTGCCCTGCCGGTCCAGCTCGGCCAGCCGCTCCTCCAGCTCGACCTCGATGTCGGCGATCGCGCGCTCCATCCGCTCCGGGCCCGCCGCGTAGTGCGTGGCCGGGAAGATGAGCAGCTGGTCGACCTCCTTCACCACGTCGCCCGTGAGCGGGTGCAGGTAGTAGAGCTTCTCCACCTCGTCGCCGAACAGCTCGACGCGGATGGCCAGCTCCTCGTACGCCGGGATGATCTCCAGCGTGTCACCGCGGACGCGGAACGTGCCGCGGTTGAACGCCAGATCATTACGGGTGTACTGGATGTCGACGAGGCGGCGGAGCAGCTTGTCGCGGTCCCACTCGGTGCCGACCTGCAGTTTGACCGCGCGCTCGAGGTATTCCTGCGGTGTGCCCAGGCCGTAGATGGCGCTCACCGTCGCGACCACGACCACGTCGCGGCGGGTGAGCAGCGACATCGTCGCGGAGTGGCGCAGCCGCTCGACCTCCTCGTTGATGGAGGAGTCCTTCTCGATGTACGTGTCCGTCTGCGGAATGTACGCCTCGGGCTGGTAGTAGTCGTAGTAGGAGACGAAATACTCCACCGCGTTGTTGGGCAACAGCTCCCGGAACTCGGTGGCCAGCTGGGCCGCGAGTGTCTTGTTGGGAGCCATGACGATGGTGGGCCGCTGCAACCGCTCGATCAGCCACGCGGTCGTCGCGCTCTTGCCCGTGCCGGTCGCGCCGAGCAGCACCGCGTGCCGGTCACCGCGCCGGATCCGGCGCGCCAGCTCGTCAATCGCGGCGGGCTGGTCGCCGGCCGGCTGATAGTCGCTGACCACCTGGAACGTGCCGTCGAGGCGGGGTATCTCGAGCATTCCCCCACGGTACGCCGGGCCACTGACAAGACCGGATTACGGGACGTGCTGATCGCCCCACGGGATTGCGATTGTGCCCGTTGATACCCAACGGTACGGTCGATGCGTAGGCCGCCCGCGGCGGCCGACCGGGTACCCCGACCAGTCTCCACACCGACTCGGTCGACCCGGCGCGAGGGCAGCAGCCCCAGCGACGCACCGCGTCGCCGGAGGGCGCCCCACGCGGATGGGCGCGGTGCGTCATCGCACGCGTTCACCGGCCGCCGCGGGTGGCCCTCGCTCTTGGCACCAGCTCGTCGCGCCAGACCACGTCGACCCGGTCCCGCAGCTGCTCGGGCGTGCCGTCGTTGACGATGACGATGTCAGCCACCGCGCGCCGCGCCGCGTCATCCGCCTGCGCGGCGATGCGCGCCAGCGCCTCCGCCTCCGCCATGCCGCGCTTTCCCGTCAATCGCGCCAGGCGCTGTTCGCGCGGCGCTTCCACCACCACGACCAGCTCGTACCGGTCGGCCAGGTTCGCCTCCACGAGCAGCGGCACGTCGTTGACGACGACCGTGCCGGGTGCCGCCCCGTGGGCGATCTCGGCGGTGCGCGCGCCGACCCGGGGATGGATGATGGCCTCGAGGCGGCGCCGGGCCGCGTCGTCGCCGAACACGCGCCGGGCCAGCGCGGCCCGGTCCACCGCGCCGTCCGCGCCCAGCACGTCCGGGCCGAAGGCCGCGACAACCTCCGCGAGGCCGTCCGTGCCGGGGCCGATCACTTCCCGGGCGAGCTTGTCCGAGTCGATGACGACGGCGCCCAGTTCGGCGAGGCGCGCGGCCACGGCGGTCTTGCCGGCCCCGATCCCCCCGGTCAGTCCGACGAACAGCATGGCGCCAGTCTGGCAGTCCCCGGCGCCCCCCACGCACGCCGCCCAGGCCGTACGCTGCTGCGCACGATGGAGGACGTGATCTCCAACGGTGAACCGGACCGCAGCGACCGGCGCCGGGTGGGCCCGATGCTGCTGATGGTCGTCGCGCTCGCGGCGGTCCTCGGCGTGTGGCACGTGCTCGACGAGCCGGCGGTGCCGTCCAAGGCGGCCACCACGCGACCCGGTGCGAAGGTCGCCGCGTCCCGGGAGGCACCACGGACCGGCACGGCGTGGCCGTACCTGGAGATGGCGGAGGCGATGGCCGCCCGGTGGGAGGCCGACAAGGTGCTCTCCATGCGGGTGGACAGCGGCACGGGCGTGGCCACGGCCGAGGACTGGAACGCCCGCTGGGAGGGTGAGTACCTGGCCTCGATCGTCTGTGTAGGTGAGGGCAGCGTGACCGTGTCGCTGGGCCGCACCCGCGAGGCGACCCGCGAACTCGACGCGGGCGTCCGCGTGTCGTGCACCACCCCGACGGGCGGGCTCGGGAGCGCCCAACTGACCCTGCACCTCGGCTGCCTCTGCGCCCGAGTCGTCCCCGGACCGGAGACCTCCGCCGCGGTAGCGATCGCCGTCCGCCCCGTCCCGCCCGCCGAGATCCTCATCCGCCAATAGCTGCCACTGAGGCCCTGGCGCTGCAAAGGTCGACTTCTGGTCGTTATCGCGGGCCGGACAACCGCCACAGGTCGACTCTTGCCGCGGCGGGGTCGTCGCGGCGGGGTCGTCGCGGCGGGGTCGTCGCGGCGCGCGAAGAGGCCCGGAACGGCGAAGGCCGGCCGGGACAGCGTCCCGACCGGCCTTCGTGCGTACTGCGTCAGATCTTGCCGCCGGCGAGCTTCTCCTTCAGCGCGGCGAGCGCCTCGTCGGTCGCGAGGGTGCCCTGGGGCTCCTCGGCCGGCTTGGCGGGCGCGGCGGTCTGGGTGCTCGTGCTGGCCGGGGCCGCGGGGGCCTCGGCGTCGGCCTGGCGGGCCGTCTGGACCTGCTTGGTGTGGGCCTCCCAGCGCACGCGGGCCTCGGCGTACTGCCGCTCCCACTCCTCGCGCTGCTTGTCGAAGCCGTCGAGCCACTCGCCCGTCTCCGGGTCGAAGCCGTCCGGGTAGACGTAGTTGCCCTCGGCGTCGTACGTCGCGGCCATGCCGTAGAGGGTCGGGTCGAAGTGCTCCTCGCCCTCGACGAAGCCCTCGTTGGCCTGCTTGAGCGACAGCGAGATCCGCCGACGCTCGAGGTCGATGTCGATGACCTTGACCATGACGTCCGAGCCGACCTGCACGACCTGCTCCGGGATCTCCACGTGGCGCTCGGCCAGCTCGGAGATGTGCACCAGGCCCTCGATGCCGTCCTCGACGCGGACGAACGCGCCGAACGGAACGAGCTTGGTGACCTTGCCCGGCACGATCTGCTGGATCGCGTGGGTGCGGGCGAACTGGCGCCACGGGTCTTCCTGGGTCGCCTTCAGCGACAGCGAGACGCGCTCGCGGTCCAGGTCGACGTCCAGGACCTCGACCTCGACCTCCTGGCCGACCTCGACAACCTCGGACGGGTGGTCGATGTGCTTCCAGGAGAGCTCGGAGACGTGCACGAGGCCGTCCACGCCGCCCAGGTCGACGAAGGCGCCGAAGTTGACAATCGAGGAGACGACACCCTTGCGGACCTGCCCCTTGGCGAGCTTGTTGAGGAACTCGCTGCGCACCTCGGACTGCGTCTGCTCCAGGTAGGCCCGGCGGGACAGAACCACGTTGTTGCGGTTCTTGTCCAGCTCGATGATCTTGGCCTCGAGCTCGCGGCCGACGTACGGCTGCAGGTCACGGACACGACGCATCTCGACGAGCGAGGCGGGCAGGAAGCCGCGCAGCCCGATGTCGAGGATGAGGCCACCCTTGACCACCTCGATGACGGAGCCCCGGACCACACCGTCCTCGTCCTTGATCTTCTCGATGGTGCCCCACGCGCGCTCGTACTGCGCACGCTTCTTCGAGAGGATCAGGCGGCCCTCCTTGTCCTCCTTCTGGAGAACCAGGGCCTCGATGTGGTCGCCAACCGAGACGACCTCCGACGGGTCAACGTCGTGCTTGATCGACAACTCGCGCGAGGGAATGACACCCTCGGTCTTGTAGCCGATGTCGAGCAGGACCTCGTCCCGGTCGACCTTGACGACGGTGCCTTCGACAATGTCGCCGTCGTTGAAGTACTTGATGGTCTCGTCGATCGCGGCGAGGAAAGCTTCCTCAGAGCCGATGTCGTCAACGGCGACCTTGCCGCTCGAGATGGTCTCGATGCTGCTCGTCATCTGGGCTGTTGCTCCGGTGAATGTGGGTGTCTAGAAGACTTGAGTGACGCTCGCGGGCCAGCCGCCGCGCATGACTTCCGCAACCACGCTTTGATCACAGGAGTATGGAGACGACCGCGAACCTGCTCCCTGCCGAGGTTGCGGCCCACGAGTGCATCGAGAAGCTTACCCCGCACATGAGCACGTGGTCCAACGTTCCCCCCACCCCAGATGGGGTGCTGTGGCCGATCGGGGCGAAAACGTTATGAATGTCGCCCATGGTCCACGGCGCCGACTCGTCGGATTACGCAGTTACCGCGAATTTCGGGGGTCAAGCTCACATATGAAAATGGCGGTCCCCGGCAGGATACGTCCCCGTAGCGGGCTCCAGCCACCCCAGATTCCGTCGTGCCCCGCGGGCCACTCCGGCTCCACCAGATCCACCAGCCGCAGCCCGGCCCCGACAACGACCCGCACCCAGTCCCCGACCGTCCGGTGGTGCTCGACGTAGCTCGCGACGCCGTCCTCGTCCTGCTCGACGTAGGGCGTCCGGTCGAAGTACGACTGCACCGCCGTGAGCCCGCCCTCGTCCGGGTCGTCGGGGAAGCACCACCGCACCGGGTGGGACACCGAGAACACGAACCTGCCACCCGGCCGCAGCACCCGCGCCACCTCCGCGCAGACGGTTGCGGCGTCCGCGACGAAGGGCAGCGCGCCGTAGGACGAGCACACCGCGTCGAAGCTGGCGTCGCCGAACGGCAGCCGGCTCGCGTCGGCCTGCACGGCCGGCAGGCGCACGCCCGAGCGCTCATCGAGCCGCCGCGAGTGCCACAACTGCCGCGCCGACAGCTCGACGCCGACCGCGTCCGCACCCCGGGCGACGAGCCACCGCCCGCACTGCCCCGCGCCCGCCCCGATCTCCAGCACCCGCTGCCCCGCTACGTCGCCGAGCAGCCGGGCGACGCCCTCATCGAACCCCTCCGGCCCCCAGACGAACCGCACGTCCCCGAGGAACTCCCCGTGCTCGGCCTGGTAGGCATCGGCCGCCGCGTCCCACCACCAGTGATTCGCCCGGACCGTCTCACCCGCCCCGGCGACGCGCCGGGTCACATGCGCGGCATCGTCGGGATAGCTGGGCGCGGGGTCACCGAGATCGCCCGACTCAAGATCCGCGTCAATCACCCCGACATTCTCCCCGAGTACGCCGCACCGCTCCGCGCCACCCGGACAGATCCGGCCCGCCGGGGCCACACGGTTGCGCCCCGTCGCCACATGGGCGCATATGGCGAGCCCGAAGCGCCTGACCCCCGCCAAGAGTGAACATCTGGCGAGCCCAACGCGCCCGCACCCCACCAAGAGTGCACATCTGGCGAGCCTGACACCGCCGGAACCCACCACGAGTGCACATCTGGCGAGCCTGCGCACTCGGGGGCCGCCAAGAGTGCACATGTGGCGACCTGCGGCGACGTGGCGGCGCGGGCCTGGCCGGCAGAGAGGGCGGCGCTGATCTTCCCCGCCCTGGGCGAGCCGACGCACCGCCTAATGACAAGATCGACCATGTGAGTGTCGACGTCGCGTCTCGTATCAGTACGGAGGTGGCCCGACGGCCGGCCGTCAGCGGCATCCGAATCGTCGGCGTCGACGGCCCCGGTGGCGCGGGCAAGAGCCACCTCGCCGCCCGCCTGTCGGAACTGCTGGTGGCGCCGATCATCGCGGTCGACGACTTCGTGTCGTGGGACTGTTTCGCCGGCTGGTGGCCGCGCTTCGACGAGCAGGTGCTCACGTCGCTGCTCGCGGGCCACGACGCCCACTATCAGGCGCGGGACTGGAGCGACTGGTACGGCTCGACGCTGGGCGAGTGGAAGACCCACCCGTGGGCGCCCACCGTGATCGTCGAGGGCGTCACCTGCACCCGGCGGGAGACGGTCGGTCGCCTCGCCTACGCCGTCTGGGTCGACGCGCCGGCGGACGTCCGGCTCGCGCGCGGCCTGGCGCGCGACGCCGCCTTCCCCGGCAGCGACGCGCTCTGGGAGCGCTGGATGCGCGAGGAGGACGCGTTCTTCACCGCTGACGGCACCCGCGACCGGGCGGACATCGTCGTGGACACGAGCACCGTCGCCTGACGGGGTCAGTGGTCGGCGGCGTCCCAGTCGCGGCCCAGGCCGACGGAGACCTCCAGCGGGACGTCGAGCGGGTAGGCGCCGCCCATCTGCTCCCGGACGAGCGCCTCCAGGGCGTCGCGCTCCCCCGGCGCCACTTCGAAGACCAGCTCGTCGTGCACCTGCAGGAGCATGCGCGAGGCCAGCTTCGAGGCGCGCAGGGCCTCGTCGACGCGGAGCATGGCGACCTTGATGATGTCGGCGGCGCTGCCCTGGATCGGGGCGTTGAGCGCCATGCGCTCGGCCATCTCCCGGCGCTGACGGTTGTCGGAGGTGAGGTCGGGCAGGTAGCGCCGGCGGCCCAGCACCGTCTCCGTGTAGCCGTCCAGGCTGGCCTTCGCGACGACGGACTGCAGGTAGTCGCGCACGCCGCCGAAGCGGGAGAAGTAGCCGTCCATCAGGTTGCGCGCCTCCTCGGTCGGGATGGCGAGCTGCTGGGACAGGCCGTAGACGCTCAGGCCGTACGCCAGGCCGTAGTTCATGGCCTTGATGCGGCGGCGCTGCTCGGGGACCACCTGCTCGATCGGGACGCCGAACACCGCCGAGGCGGTCACCGCGTGGAAGTCGGCGCCGGAGCGGAACGCCTCGATGAGCGCCTCGTCGGCCGACAGGTGCGCCATGATGCGCATCTCGATCTGGCTGTAGTCGGCGGTGAGCAGGGTCTCGAAGCCCTCGCTCACGACGAAGGCGCGCCGGATGCGCCGGCCCTCCTCGGTGCGGATGGGCACGTTCTGCAGGTTGGGGTCGGTGCTCGACAGCCGGCCGGTGGCGGCGACGGTCTGGTAGAACGTCGTGTGGATGCGCCCGTCGGGGCTCACCGACTTGAGCAGGCCGTCGACTGTGGACTTGAGCTTGGCCACGTCGCGGTGGCGCAGCAGGTGCTCCAGGACCGGGTGGCCGGTCGTGGCGAACAGGCTCTGCAGCGCCTCGGCGTCGGTCGTGTACCCCGTCTTGATCTTCTTGGTCTTGGGGAGGTCCAGCTCGCCGAAGAGGATCTCCTGCAGCTGCTTGGGCGAGCCGAGGTTGAACTCCCGCCCCACCACCGCGTACGCCGCCTGGGCCGCGGACTTCACCTCGGCCGCGAAGTTGGCCTCCAGCTCGGACAGGTAGTGGGTGTCGGCGCCGATGCCGGCCGCCTCCATCGCGGCGAGCACGTCGACGAGGGGCTGCTCCACCTCGGCGAGCAGCCGGGCCGAGGAGCCGCCGTCGCGGTCGAGCTCGGCGCGCAGCGCGTCGGCGAGGTCGAGGGTGGCCCGGGCGCGCAGCATGAGCACCCGCTCCGCGTCGCCGTCGAGGCCGAGCCCGTCGAGGGTCGGCTGGGCGTGGTCGGCCTCCTCCACCCGCAGCTCGCGCTGCAGGTAGCGCAGCGCCAGGTCGACCAGGTCGTAGGACCGCTGGTCGGGGCGGGCCAGGTAGGCGGCGAGCGCCGTGTCGGTGGCGACGCCGCGCAGCTGCCAGCCGTGCGCGGCGAAGGCCAGCAGCGCGGGCTTGCTGTCGTGCAGCACCTTGGGCCGGGCCGGGTCGGCGAGCCAGGCGGCCACGGCGGCGTCGTCGGCCTGGTCGAGCGTCGTCGGGTCGAACCAACCCGCCGGGCCGTCGGCCGTGGCGACGGCCACCCCGGTCAGCGCGCCCGTGCCGCGGCCGAACGTGCCGGTGACCGCCACGCCCACCGGCACGCCGGCGGGGGCGTGGGTGGTCAGCCAGCCGGCGACCGCCCCGGCGCCAAGCAGCTCCCCGGCCAGGTCGAAGCCCGCCTCGGCCTCCGGCTCGACCGCGTCCAGGTACTGGTAGAGCCGGTCGCGGAGGATGCGGAACTGCAGCGCGTCGAAGACCTCATGCACCGCCTCGCGGTCCCACCCGTGCCAGGTCAGGTCGGCCGGGCCGAGCGGCAGCTCAAGGTCGTCGACGAGCCGGTTGAGCTCGTAGTTGCGCAGCACGCCGGCCAGGTGGGCGCGGACGTTCTCGCCGGCCTTGCCCTTGATCTGGTCGACGCCGGCGACGAGGCCGTCGAAGTCGCCGAACTGGGTGAGCCACTTGGCGGCGGTCTTCTCCCCCACGCCCGGCACGCCGGGCAGGTTGTCGCTGCTCTCGCCGACCAGCGCGGCGATGGCCCGGTAGTGCTCGGGGGCCACCCCGTAGCGGGCGGTCACCGCCGCCGGGTCCATCCGGACGACCTCGGACACGCCACGCTTCGGGTAGATGACCGTGCATTTGTCCGTGACGAGCTGGAACGTGTCGCGGTCGCCGGTGCTGATCAGCACCTCCATGCCCGCCTCGCAGCCCTGCCGGGCCAGCGTGGCGATCACGTCGTCCGCCTCGTATCCCTCCTTCTCGATGACGGGGATACGCAAGGCGGCGAGGACCTCCTGGACAAGGCTGACCTGGCCCTTGAAGTCCGAGGGCGTCTCGGACCGGGTCGCCTTGTATTCCGGGTAGACCTCGGTGCGGAACGAGCGGCGCGACACGTCGAAGGCCACCGCGATATGGGTGGGCTTCTCGTCCCGCAACGCGTTGATCAACATCGAGGTGAAGCCGTACACCGCGTTGGTCGGCTGGCCCGTACTCGTGGAGAAGTTCTCCACGGGCAGGGCGAAGAAGGCTCGGTAGGCCAGCGAGTGTCCGTCGACCAGCAGCAGTCTCGGCTTATCAGTCACGGGCCTACCCTAGCCCTCACGTCCGACGTTATTAGCCGCCCAGGTAGGCCTTCACGATGGCGTCATCCTGACGGAGTTCGGCAGCCGAGCCGGCCATCTTGAGCGACCCCGACTCGAGCACGTAGGCCCGGTCGGCGATGCTCAGCGCGGCCAGCGCGTTCTGCTCCACGACCAGCACCGTGGTGCCCTGCTCGCGGATCGTCTTGATCGTGTCGAAGATCAGATCCACGAGTACGGGCGCCAGACCCATCGACGGCTCGTCCAGCAGCAGCAGCTTCGGGCGGGCCATGAGCGCCCGGGCGACGGCCAGCATCTGCTGCTCGCCGCCGGACATGGTGCCCGCCTTCTGACCGATGCGCTCCCGCAGCCGCGGGAACAGCTCGAGCATCCGCTCCTTGTCAGCCGCGATCTCCGCCTTGTCCTTGCGCAGGAACGCGCCGAGGTCGAGGTTCTCGGCCACGGACATCTTGGGGAAGATGCGCCGACCCTCGGGCGACTGGGCGATGCCCAGCCCGACGATGTCGTGCGCGCTGACCCCGTCGATGCGTCGGCCCAGGAAGGTCACGCTGCCTTTGCGGGGCTTGAGCAGACCCGAGATGGTGCGCAGGGTGGTCGACTTGCCGGCGCCGTTCGAGCCGACCAGCGTGACGATCTCACCCTGGTTGACCTCGATCGATACGCCCTTCACCGCGGCGATGTTGCCGTAGTAGACGTGGATGTCGTTCAGCGCGAGCATCGGCTGCCTCAGGATCGTCATGCGCCACCCTCCTTCGCCGCGCTGCCCAGGTACGCCTCGATGACCCGGTCGTTGGTGCGGATGTCCTCGGGCGTGCCCTCGGCGATCTTCTGACCCCGGTCGAGCACCGTGATGTGCTCGGACACCCGCATGACCACGCTCATGTCGTGCTCGATGAGCAGGATCGACAGGTCCTTCTCGCTGCGGACCCGGTGCACGAACTCGGTGAACTGCGCCGACTCGCGCGGGTTCATGCCGGCGGTCGGCTCGTCGAGGAGCAGCACCTTCGGCCTGAGCGCCAGCGCCCGGGCCACCTCGAGGCGACGCTGGTCGCCGTACGAGAGATTGCGGGCGTACTCCCCGGCGGTCTTGCCGATACCGACGAAGTCCAGCAGTTCCAAGGCGGTGTCGTGGGCAGCCCTCTCCTCGCGGCGCTGGCGGGGGGTGCGCAGCACCGTGCCGAAGATGCCCGACTTCAGGTGGCTGTGCATCGCCACCTTGACGTTCTCCTCGGCCGTCATGAGACCGAACAGGCGGATGTTCTGGAACGTGCGGGCCATGCCGAGATCGGCCACCTTGTGCGGCGGCAGGCCGGTGATGTCCCGGCCGCTCAGGACGACCCGCCCGGCGGCCAGCTTGTACAGGCCCGTGAGCGCGTTGAAGAAGGTGGTCTTGCCGGCGCCGTTGGGGCCGATGAGGCTGACCACGCCGCCCTTCGGCACCGTGAAGTCCACACCGTTGACGGCGATCAGACCGCCGAACTGGACCTTGATCTGCTCGGCCTGGAGCGCCGGCTGTACCGCGGCGGTCATGACCGCTTCCCTTCATTCGTGCTGTCGCCCGCGACCTCGATCTCGGGCAGTGCGTCCAGCTCGGGCGCGGGCGCCTCCAGATCGGCGCCGAGCGCCTCGGCCTCCGTGCGGCCTGGCTCGCGCAGGACCAGGCGGGTGCGCGCCTCGGGCAGGATGCCTTCGCGCCGGAAGAGCATCATCAGCACCAGCGTCGCGCCGAAGATGAGGAAGCTCCAGCTCGGGAAGTTGATGTTGGTGTCGAACGTCTCGTTGATCGCGTTCCCGGCCTGGGGCAGGCCCGTGGAGTTCACCCACGAGATCAGCAGGGCACCGATGATCACGCCCCAGACGTTGCCCATGCCGCCGAGGACCACCATCGCGAGCAGGATGATCGAGATGGAGAAGTTGAACCGGTCGGGCAGCACGCCGTTGATCAGGATGGCGAAAGCCGCGCCGCCGATGCCGCCGGCGACCGCGCCGATCCCGTACGCCGACAGCTTGGTGCGCATCAGCGGCACACCCATCGCGCTGGCCGCCAGCTCGTCCTCGCGGATCGCCAGCCAGGCCCGACCGAGCCTGCCCTCGCGCAGCCGCAGCGACACGAAGACGATGACCGCCACGAACACCACGAAGATCACGTACTTCGACAGGTGGTCGAAGACGCCGAGGTCGCGGAACCCGACGCCCTCCTTGTCGAAGGCGACCGCCGGCACCGGGTCGGCGGGCAGGATGCCCTTGGTGCCGTTGGTGAGGTTGAAGCCCCACAGGTCGTCGCCGTTGTAGAAGATCTGCGGGATGATCTCGCCGAAGCCGAGGGTGACCAGCGCCAGGTAGTCGCTGCGCAGCCGCAGCGTCGGGGCGCCGATGAGGACGCCGAAGGCGGCACAGATGAGGCCGGCGAGAATCAGCACG
The DNA here is from genome assembly GCF_039528515.1 of Luedemannella flava. NCBI lineage: Bacteria > Bacillati > Actinomycetota > Actinomycetes > Micromonosporales > Micromonosporaceae > Luedemannella > Luedemannella flava. Next base: position 80,033 of record NZ_BAAALT010000127.1, on the reverse strand, counting down.
AACCAGAAGTTGAAGTGCAGGCCGCGGGCCGTCTCCGGGCCTGTGCCCAGGACGTGCACGTTCCACTGCTGGAAGAACGCGGACATGAACCAGCCGACCGTGTAGCCGCCGATCGCCCAGAAGGCGACGAAGCCGAGGTCGAGCAGGCCGGCGTAACCGACGACGACGTTGAGGCCGAGGGCGCACATGACCCACACCAGCGACTCGTTCATCGAGGCGATCGACAGCCAGCGCTGCACCCACGCCTTGAAGTCGGGGTCAACGGGGCCGTAGTACACGAAGTAGTACAGCGCGAAAAGCGCCAGGGCGGCGATGAGGAAGCCGACCGGCCAGCGGGCCGAGTGCGGCAGGGAGAAGCCCTTACGGGGCTTCTGCGGCATGACGGACATGGTCTCGCTGCTCACGGCTACACCTTCTCCCCGACCGTACTGCCCAGCAGACCCGTCGGCCGGAACACCATCACGAGGATGAGGATGGCGAAGACGACGGTGTTGGACCAGTCCTGGCCGAGCCCGACGCTGTCGTTGAGGCCCTGGATGAGGCCGATGAGCACGCCGCCGAGCACGGCGCCCGTCAGGTTGCCGATGCCGCCGAGCACGGCCGCCGTGAACGCGTAGAGACCCAGCTGGAAGCCGAGGTCGTAGCGGGTGGTGCCGATCGTCTGCTGCCACATCACGCCGGCGACACCCGCCAGCGCGCCGCCGATCGCGAACGTGAAAGAGATGATCCGGTTGACGTTGACGCCCATCAGGCGGGCCGCGTCCTGGTCCTGCGCGGTGGCCCGCATGGCCTTGCCCGCCCGGGTCTTCGTGACGAGCCAACTGAGCAGGAGCAGCACCGGAATGGTCACGGCGAGGACGACGAAGAACGTGTACTTGATCTCGACGCCGCCGATGTGCAGCGCGCCCGTCGGCAGCAGGCTCGGCCAGCCGCTCTTCTGCATCGAGCCGTTCCACTTCAGGCCGACGAACTGCAGGATGAAGCTCATGCCGACCGCGGTGATGAGCGGCGCCAGTTTGGGCGCCCGCCGGAGTCGTCGGTAGGCGAGGAACTCGATGCTCACGTTGATGCCGGCGCAGAACGCGGCCGTGGCGATCAACGCGAACAGGAACGCGAGCCAGCCGAGCGCGCTCACCTGGGTCACCGTCTGGCTGAGCACGGTCACGAGCATGAACCCGCTGAACAGGGTGCCGAGCATGAACAGGTCGCCGTGGGCAAAGTTGATCAGCTCAATGATGCCGTACACCAGGGTGTAGCCGAGCGCGATGAGAGCGTAGAGCGCGCCATTGCTGAGACCGGCGACCGCCGAGGAGAAGACCAGCACCGGCTCGGTGACCAGCTTCCAGCCGAGCCATAGAGCCGCGAGGCCCAAAATCACGATTACCGCTGCCCAGTAGCCGTACGTCCGGATCTGTAATCCCAGACGTGGGCGCGGGTCCGCGGCCACAGATGATGTCACGGGGTTGCTCCTACGTTCACGCCGGCGAGGGGTGGTGCCGGGACAGGCGCTTCCGGTGCGGCGCCCCCGGGAAGGGGACGCCGCACCGGTCGCATGGGTGACTGTTTGTCAGGGAAGCGGCCAGGGCTTGACGAACTTCTCCGCGCCGGCGGTCATCTGCAGGACCGAGAGGTCGCGCACGTTGATGTCACCGGTGGCGGGGTCGATCTTCAGGTCCTTGCCCAGCACCGCGTCGGCGGCGCTGATGCTGATGCCAGCACCCGAGAAGACCTGGGCGTTCACGCTCTTGCGCGTGCCGTCCGACTTCTCGATCGCGGCCAGGATCACCTGCAGGGCCTGCACGCCGTAGAGGACGTACGAGCTGGCCGGGTCCTTGCCGTACTTGGCCTTGTAGTCCTCGAGGAGCTTGGAGCCCTTGCCGCCGGCGGCCTTGAGCTGCGAGGCGTCGAGGCCCGCGAAGGTGAGGTAGGTGCCCTCGCCCGCCGGGAGCTTCTGGAAGTCCTCGTAGCCGGTGAAGCCGTCGGGGCCGATCAGCTTGACGGCGCCCTTGTTGTCGCCGAGGACGGCGACCTTGTCCTTGACCAGCTGGCCACCGTTGTTGTCGTAGATGCCGCCCAGGTAGACGCAGTCGGCGCCGGCCGACTTGATCTTCTGCATGAGGGCGGTGTAGTTCGACGCCTTGAAGTCCCACGCGTCGTTGCCGAGCACCTGGATGCCCTGCTTGGCGGCCTCGTCGGCGAACGCCTTCGCGACACCCTGACCGTAGGTCTGGTTGTCGTTGAGGACGAAGCACTTCTTGACCTGCAGGTCCTTGGCGGCGAACTGCGCCGCGGCCGCGCCCTGGTAGTCGTCAGTGGTGATGACGCGGGCGTAGCTGCGGGTGCCCGACGGGAAGAACTTCTCCGGCTCGCCCGGCTCCCACGCCTTGGTCAGACCCGGGTTGGTGTTCGCGTGCGACACCATCAGCAGCGGGCCGTCGGGGGCCTGGTTCAGCGTGCCGACCTGCAGCTTGGCGCAGCCCGAGTTGTACGTGCCCATGACCGCGACCTCGTTGGCGTTGGCGACGTGGTCGCCAGCGTTCTTGGTGCAGGTCGCGTCGTCCCAGCCGCCCTTGGCAGCGGTCGAGTCGTCATACTTCTGGAGCTTGACCTTGTAGCTGCCGGCCTTGTTCCCGATCTGGTCCAAGTACAGCTGCATCGCGTTGAACGTCGTCTCGGAGGTGTCGGCCGACGCGCCCTGGAAGGGCAGGTCGACGCCGATGATCAGCTCCTTCTCCGTCGTGCCGCCGCCGGTCTCGTCGCCGCTGGCACAACCGGCCGCCACGATAGCGACGGCGCCGAGCATCGCTACGGCCTTCAACCGCCTGTTCATCCGATTCCTCTCCTCGTCCTACGCCGGCATGGCCGGTGTTGGTGCTGCCGACCAGCTGGTCGCGTGTGCGCGCCGGGCCGACGGGGTCCGATCCTTCATCCGGGAGATTTCCTCAGCGTTTCCGCCGGGCCACTTCATGATCACAGGGACGCGTAACACCCCACGACGATCGCGGTCCTCCTGTCCGGTTTCGTGCCCTGCCGGCGAGCCGCGAGCAAGCCTCGCTGCCGCGTCGTGCGGCGAACGTAAGCTGCGTCACAAGGGGTGTCAAGCCTGGCGAGCGGCCCATTAGGCAATATCAACCAAGCCGTGACACAGCTGTGGCCGAGGTGACGCGTCACCTCGGCCACAGCTGGACAAAATTCGGGCTATCGGGGCCCGGACCGCACGATCACTGACCTTGGGCGCCGGAACCGGGAAGATCCTCGGCGAGGATGCGGTCCGCCACCTCGCGCATGGTCATCCGGTGGTCCATCGCCGTGCGCTGGATCCACTTGAAGGCGTCAGGCTCGTTCATGGCGTACGCGATCATGAGTTTGCTCTTGGCGCGCTCGACCGCCTTGCGCGTCTCCAGTCGGTCGGTGAGCGACGCGACCTCGGCCTCCAACGCGGCCACCTCGGCGAACCGGGACAGCGCCACCTCGATGGCCGGCACCAGGTCGGTCTTCTGGAAGGGCTTCACCAGGTACGCCATCGCACCGGCGGTGCGCGCCCGCTCGACCAGGTCGCGCTGGCTGAACGCGGTGAGGATGACGACCGCGGCCAGCCGGGGGCCGGCGATCTTCTCGGCGGCCGCGAGGCCGTCCATGATCGGCATCTTGATGTCCAGGATGACAAGATCGGGACGCAGCTCCTCGGCGAGCTTGACGGCGGTCTCTCCGTCGCCGGCCTCGCCGACGACGTCGTAGCCCTCCTCAACGAGCATCTCGCGCAGGTCCAGGCGGATCAGCGCCTCGTCCTCGGCGATGAGCACCCGACGGCTCTGCACCTCGGTCACGCGTACCCCCAGCATCAAGATCATGTCGTCGGCCTCGGGTTGATGCCGGTGCGCTTAGACTAACGGTTACGCTATGGCGACCCGCGTCCCCGTATCCCAATCGGCAGAGGAACGGAGCTCAAACCTCCGACAGTGTGGGTTCAAATCCCACCGGGGACACTTTTGCCTCACCTTTTCGGACACTCACCTGCGACGCGCGTCACCCGCGTCGCGCGCCAACAGGGCCGCCTGGACCCGGTTTGCGCAGCCCAGCTTGGTCAGGACGCGGCTCACGTAGGTCTTGATGGTCGTCTCGGTGGCGTGCAGGCGCTGCCCGATCTGGGCGTTCGACAGGCCCTCGGCCAACAGCCCCAGCACCTCGGCCTCGCGCGGGCTCAGCGCGGCGAGGCGGGCCGACGCGACCCGGCGGCGGTCGGGATCGGTCGGGGTGACCCGCTCGATGACCGCCCGCGTCACGGCCGGCGCGAGGTAGACCTCGCCCCGGTGGGCCGCGCGGACCGCGCCGATCAGCTCGTCGGGCGCGCAGTTCTTGAGGATGAAGCCGGCGGCGCCGGCCTGCACGGCGCGCAGCACGTACTCGTCGACGCCGAACGAGGTCAGCATGACGACCCGCAGTTCGGGCATCCAGCGGCGCAGTTCGGCGAGGGCGCCGAGGCCGTCGAGGTCGGGCATCCGGATGTCGAACAGCGCTACGTCGACCCGGTGGGCGAGCGCGGCGGTGACGGCGGCACGCCCGTCACCGGCCTCGGCCACCACGGACATGTCGCCCGCCGACGCGAGGACGGTGGCGATGCCGGCCCGGATCAGCGGCTCGTCGTCGGCAACCAGGACCCGGATCACCCGCCGACCCCGACCATCATGCCGGCGGGCAGGAGCAGCAGCATGAGCGCGGCGGCAACGACGCCGACGACAAGCCCGCGCCCGGAGCTGACCTCCGGCTCGTCCACCTCGACGTCGCCCGGCAGCATCGCGAAGAGCCGGAACTCGCCGCCGTCCCGCCGATGGTCGAGCACGCCGCCGGCGGCGCCGACCCGCTCCGCCAGACCGGCGATGCCGTGCCCGGTCGCGCCGCCGGCCGGCGGGCCGGGCGGGACCGGGTTGGCCACCGTGACCAGCAGCGCGTCTGGCTCCCAGGTCAGCGACACCGTGACCGGGCTGCCGGGCGCGTGCTTGGCGACGTTCGTCAGACCCTCCTCGACCACCCGGTACGCCGCGTGCGACGCCCCGTCCGGCAGCGCGCGGGGCGGGCCGGCGTCCCGCCGCGTCACCGGCTGACCAGCCGCGCGGAACCGGTCGACCAGCCCGTCGACCGCGCCGATGCCGGGCGCCGGGGCGTCCTCGCCGGTGCGCAGCGTGGCGACCACCTCGTTCAGCTCGGCCATCGCGGCCCGCGCCGACGCGGCCAGCTGGGTCACGGCCGCCCGCTGCGCCGGCGGCAGCGGACCGACCTCCAGGGCGGCGGCCTGCACGGACACCAGGCTGAGCCGGTGGCCGAGCGAGTCGTGCATGTCGCGGGCGATGCGCACCCGCTCGCGCAGCCGGGCCTGCTCGGCGAGCGCGTCGCGGCGCCAGCGCAGGTGCCGGTTCTCCCGGTCCAACGTGGACACGAGCCGCTCATGCTGGGCCAGGTAGCGCCCGACCAGCATCGGCAGGGCCACGAACGCCACAAACCCGAACACGTGCTGGGCCACGACGTCGGGCTCAGCCGACCGGACCAGGGCACCGGCGCCGAGCCCGCCGAGCGCCGCGCCGGCCGCCATCGCGGTGCCCCGACGGGTCAGCGTGGCCCGGCCGGTGCGGTAGGCCGCCCACAGCAGCAGCACGTGACCCTGGCCGGTGAGAACCCAGGCGCCCTGCGCGACGACAAACGCGACAAGTGGCCGGCGGTGCCCCGCCCACAGCACCGCGACGAGGGCCGTCGCGCCCGCCGCGAGGGCCCACCAGGGCGGCCGCAGCGTGGTCGCGGTGGCCGCCACGAGCAGCGCCTGCACCAACCCGACGACGACGGTGACCAGGTAGCGACGCATGGAGCCAGGCTACGTGGCGACGCTGTCAACTTTGGAGGACAAGGGCTGCCACCGTTGGCGGGCAGAGCCCGCGCGACCCTCTCCGTAGCGTCGACCCGGTGATCGAAGCACACAACCTCACCAAAAGGTACGGGCGGCAACAGGCCGTCGACGGGCTGACCTTCACGCTCCGTCCCGGCCAGGTCACCGCGTTCCTGGGGCCGAACGGGGCCGGCAAGTCCAGCACCCTCCGGATGATCGTCGACCTGGACCGGCCCGACGCCGGGTACGCGCGCGTCGGCGGGCGCCGCTACCGGGACCTGCCGCACCCGCTGCGCGAGGTCGGCGTCCTGCTGGAGGCCCGGGCGGCGCACCGGGGCCGCAGCGCGGTCAACCACCTGCGCTGGCTGGCGCGCACGCAGGACATCCCCGCGGCACGCGTACCGGAGGTATTGGATCTTGTGGGGCTGGGCGACGCGGCCCGGCGGCGGGTGGGCGGGTTCTCGCTCGGCATGACGCAACGCCTCGGGCTGGCGGTGGCCCTGCTCGGCGACCCGGGGGTGCTACTGCTCGACGAACCGCTCAACGGCCTCGACCCGGAGGGCATCCGCTGGCTGCGCACGCTCCTGCGCGACCTGGCGGACGAAGGGCGCACGGTGTTCGTCTCCAGTCACCTCATGAGCGAGACGGCCCTGCTCGCCGATCATCTGATCGTCATCGCGCGCGGCCGACTGCTCGCCGACGCCACGGTCAAGGAGTTCGTGGCCGACCAGCCGTCGCTGGAGGACGCGTTCCTGCGCACCCTGGAGGGGGCACGATGAGGGCCGTCGTCGCCGCCGAGCTGGCGAAGATCCGCACCGTCCGGTCGACCCTCGCGACCCTGGCGCCCGCGCTGTTCGTGGCCATCGGCCTCGCGTGGCTGCTGGGCTTCGCGTGGCGACCCGCGAAGCTGCCCGGGGACATGCGGGAGCACTTCGACCCGCTGTTCCCCGCCTTCTACGGGCTGACCCTGGCCCAGCTGCCCATGGTCGTGTTCGGCGTGCTCGCGGTCGGGTCCGAGTACGGCTCCGGGATGATCCGGGCGTCGCTGCTCGCGGTGCCCCGCCGGGGACGGTTCTATGCCGCGAAGGTGCTGGCCACGGCGGTGCCGCTGGCCGTGGTCGCGGTGGTGTGCGCGCTCGGCGACCTCCTCGCCTCGCAGGCGGCGCTCGGTGACGCCGGCGTCACGCTGGCGTCGCCGGGCGCGGCGGGCGCCGTCGCGGGGGCGACGCTGCACCTGTTGCTCATCGGGCTGTTCGCGGTCGGGATCGCCACGATGCTGCGCGGCTCCGTCCGTACTCTCGCGGTGTTGTTGCCGTTGTTCTTCCTCGGGTCACAGGGCCTGGGGAATGTGCCCGGCATCAGGGTCGTCACGCAGTACCTGCCCGACCAGGTCGGGTGGGTGGTCATGCACCTGACCCAGCCGGGCAGCGCCGACTTCGGGCGCGACTACGGGCCGTGGACGGGGATCGGCATCCTCGCGGGGTGGGCCGCTGCGGCGGTGCTCGGCGGGTATCTGGTGCTGCGGCGGCGCGACGCGTGAGAGGTCAGTCGGTGAGGTCGGCCATCGCGGTGACGCGCTCGACCCGCAGCCGCACGAGCAGCTCGCCGGGCACCGCGTTGCGGGCGCCGAAGGCCTCACCGGCCCCCTCACCCATGTAGCGGACGCCGATCCGGGTCGCCCAGTGCCGCATCTCGGTGAGGTCCCCGCTGAGCGTGGCCCGCCCGCGCAGCATGACGAACGCGAACGGCGGGTGCTCGTCGTCGACACACAGCGCGGCCCGGTCGTCGCGGGCCAGCCGGCGGCCCTTCGCGGACTCCCTTCCGGTGGTGAAGAGCACGTCGTCGCCGTCGAGGACGAACCAGACGGGAACCACGTGCGGCGGACCCGCCGTGGCGAGCTTGCCGGTGCGGGTGCCCTCGGACACGAACGCACGCCACTGCGCGTCGGTCATCGTCTGTGCCATGCGGACAGTCTGCCGCGCCGGTACGACGAAACGGGTCAGCGCAGCGACGCCGCGCGGGGACGCAGCGGGACGTCGCCGCCGGTGAGGGCCGCCACGGGGGCGGCCTTCACCGCGGTCTCCGCGACCTCCTCGGCCGGGTCGGACAGCGCGATGATCGCCCCGCCGACGCCGTAGCGCACCCGGCCGGGCGTGACGACGGCCGTGCGGATGACGACGCTGAGGTCGGCCGCCCCGGTCAGCGAGAAGTAGCCGATCGCGCCGGAGTAGACGCCGCGCGGGCCGCCCTCCAGGTCGTCGATGATGCGCAGGGTGCGCACCTTCGGCGCGCCGGTCATCGAGCCGGGCGGGAAGGCCGCCCGCACGCACGCCACCGCGCCCGCGTCCGCGCGCAGTCGCGCGGTGACGGTGCTGACCAACTGATGGGCCATCGCGTACGTCTCGACGCGGAACACGTCGCGCGCCTCGACCGAGCCGACCTCGGCGACGCGGCCGAGGTCGTTGCGGACCAGGTCGACGATCATCAGGTTCTCGGCGTGGTCCTTGGCGCTGCCGTCCAGGTCGGCGACCAGGGCCGCGTCCTCGTCGGGGGTCGCCCCGCGCCGCCGGGTACCCTTGATCGGCCGCGACTCCGCCATCCCGTCGGCGCCCACCCGCAGGAACCGCTCCGGCGAGGTGCTCAGCACGCTCACGTCGCCGAAACGCAGCAGCGCGCCGAACGGCGCCGGGCTGATCCGGCGCAGGAACCGGTAGCCCTCCCACGGGTCGACGTCACCGTCCGCCTCGATCATGTTGGTGAGGCACACCTCGTAGCTCTCCCCCGCCGCGATCTCCCGCTGGCAGGCGTCGATGAGCTCCAGGTACGCGTCGTGGTCGTGCCGCACGCGCAGCTCGTCCGTGGCCTGCGCGCGGGGCGCGCGCCCCGGCGCGTCGTCGACGGTCGCGAGCCGCTGCGCCGTGGTGTCCAGCCATGCTTCGGCGTCGCGGTCGTCATCGTCGGCCAACGCCAGGAGATAGGTCGTGCCTGCCACATGGTCCAGGACGAGGGCACGGTCGGCGAAGATCATCGCCGCGTCGGGCAGGTCGGAGCGGTGCGCCGGCTCGCCGCCGCACTCGGCCTTCAGCTCGTAGCCCAGGTAGCCCACCCAGCCGAGCGCGAACGGGCACGGCAGCCCGGGGTCGTCGATCCGGCAGGCGGCAAGGTCCTCGTCGAGCCAGCTCAGGAACGGCCCGTCGACGGTCGTGGTGCCGCCGTGGGACCGGATGGTCACGACGCCCGCGGTGACGTCGGCCGTGGCCACGCGGGCCAGCGGCCCGTCCGCGTTCCCCATGATCGAAAATCTGCCGAGTACGCCGTCAGGGCGGCTGCTGTCCAGCCAGAACGCGTCCGGACCGGGGGCGAACAGGGCAGCGAACGCCGCCTCGGCCTCCCACCGGGTCGGGAGGGTCCGGGTGCGGACGCGCAGACGTCGCGCCGGCTCCGCTTTCTTCACGTCGACCTTCGTCGGGGCCGGCCTCCGCCGACGCCCGGTTCCAGTGAGCGCGCGGAAGTTGTCCAGCAGGCGCCGGCCGTGCGACGAGCCGATCGACTCGGGGTGGAACTGCACGCCCCACCGGGGCAGCGTCCGGTGCCGCAGCGCCATGATCGTGCCGTCGGGGGCCCAGGCGGTGGCGACCAGCTCGTCGGGCAGGTTGTCGACGGCCAGCGAGTGGTAGCGGACGGCGTTGAACGGCGACGGGATGCCGTCGAACAGCGCCGACCCGTCGTGGCGGACCGCACTCACGCGGCCGTGGCAGGGGGTGACCTGGCGCACATGCCCGCCGTACGCGGCCGCGAGGCCCTGGTGGCCCAGGCAGACGCCGAGCAGGGGCAGGCGGCCCTCGGCCAGGATCTCCCGGCAGATCCCGAAGTCGCCCGGGTTCGCCGGGTGCCCGGGTCCGGGCGAGAGCACCACGTTGTCGAAGTCGTCGAGGTGCGACAACTGCCAGCGCGGATCATCGTTCACCACGACCTCCGGCTCCTCGCCGTTCACCTCGGCCAGGTAGTGAAAGAGGTTGTAGGTGAACGAGTCGTAGTTGTCCACGAGCAGCGTGCGCACGATTCTCCCGTTGCCGGTCCAACCACCAGTGTCTCCGCCCCGGCACCCGGTCGGTAGTGAGCGACCCGTCACACCGTGGTCAGCGACGCTGCCCCCGCGCCGGGGTGGAGATCGCTAACTCCCGTACGGACGTGCAGCCAGATCGTTGGCCGTCGACATGCGTCGTTCCATGATCGGTGCATGCGGTGCAAACGCGCGGTCCAGGCGACCCGATAAGCGACAAATCGCCCCTGCCTTGCCGTGAAGATCACCATCTCCTGTACGAGAACGCAGCCCAGCCGCACTCCTGCACAGAAGACCGAGATCTTGCTACAACGGCAGCGGCCCCTCAGTTCCAGACGGTGATCTGGATCGTCATCGTCTTGTCGTCGCGGTTGACACCCGTGATCTTGACGTATGCCCAGCGGTCCTCGTCCGTGATGAGGCACAGGTGCGTACCGGCGCGGACTTGCGAACCTGTCAGCGAATCGCCGTACCCGGTAGCCGTCCGGCAGGTGTCGTAGGTCGGCGGCGCGTTGACGACCAGGATCTTCCCGCTGCCCGGATACACGGTCGTCGGCGAGACGAAGAAGATGTCACGACCCTTCGGGGAACCCCAGCCCTGGTCGTAGCGCCAGTCCGGCGCCGCGGTCTCGTCCGCGTCGAGATCCACGCCGTAGAGCACCTTCAGCGTGGCCGACCCGGACCGCCGCACCTCGCCGGCGCCGGCGGGAGGCGCCGACGGGGCGGTCGTGGCGGCGTTCGTGCTGGTCGCGGGCGCGGGTGATGGCGTGGACCCGACGGTGACCGGCTGGGTCGTGGGCGTGACGCCGAACTGACCGGGGCCGGTCGTAGACGGCGGATCGGGGGTGCGGTTCTCGCGGTCGCCGACGACCCAGGTCGCCCCGCCGCCGAACAGGCCCGCTCCGACGATCATGACGACGACCGCGCCGATGGCCGAAAGCCGGGCCCGCCGGCTCCACGCGCGCATCAGCGCCACTCCGCCGACGACCACCGCCGCGGCGCCACCCAGGATGAAGCCCGGCGCCGACCACGTGGCGAGAATCGAAGCCACGGCGAGCAGCAGCCCACCTATGCCCTCGACGTTCGCGGTGGCGTCGAAAGCCCGGTCGTGCTCCGGTCGTCGCGCGCTGGCTGCCGGGTCGTTCACGCACACACTCCCGTCCGTGGTGATACCACAGCGCAGAGTATGCGGGACGGTCAACTATCCACTATGGCGCGTACGGCTGAGCCGGATCGGCACCTCTGGGCATCCCTGTGGTGCACAACCGGTACACCGTGCCGATGAGCTGTGCGCGTCGCTCAACAGGGTTCATCTCGCGCAACGACGACGAAGGGGCGCAACGGCTGTGCCGCTCCGGCCGCCAGGCACGCGCCGAACCACTGCAGAATCGTGCGCTCCTCGGCCAGGTCCTCCCTCCACTCCGCCGCGCGGTAGAAGCAGAAGGTCAGGCTGGACTGGGGATCCAGGTCGAGAAGGAGAACCTTGTGACCCCGGCCGGCCAACCCGGCGCCGATGTTGGCGGTCAACGTGGTCTTGCCGACCCCGCCCTTGTAGTTGAGCACTGACACGACGCGGGGCGTGGCAGGCATCCTGCCACGCCCCGCGTCCCACCCGACCTGACAGAAACCTGTCTACCTCGCGACCTGGACGAACACCCTCGTCGACCACTGGCGCCCGCCTGTTCCACGCTAAGATCGATTGCCAGGGTGCGCCGGGTTGACGGAGGTACGGATGGCCAGCATCACCGCGACGGACGTCCGCGCCGTCACGTTCGACAAGGCGCCTTTCGGGCGGCGCGGCTACGACGAGGAACAGGTCGACGCGTTCCTCGACGAGGTGGTCGAGACCCTCACCTCGCTGGAGACGAGAATCAACGGACTGCCCGATCAGCCGTCGGTGCTCGCCGTACTCGAACAGATCACCGCGCGGCTCGACCGCATCGAGAACAGCGTCGCGCCGAGGCCCGGCCCGCCCGACCCGCTCCTCGGCGGCGCCCAGCCCCTCTAGCGGCGGGCCTCGGCCGGCGTCGCCAAGGCGGCGAGCCGGTCGGCTGTGCCGGTGTCCCGGACCGGAACGAGGACGACCAGCTGCAGGTCGGGCGCGCCCGCCGGCCGGAGGATCACCTCGTCGAGGTGGAGCCGGCCCGCGTCGGGGTGGTCGTAGACCTTCCGGACCCCGGTGCGGGTGCGCACGTCGCCCGCCGACCACCAGTCGTCGACCTCGGGGTGGCGCGCCCGCAGCTCGGCGAGCACCTCCGCGAACCGCCGGTCGTCGGACAACGCGGCGCTGCCCGCCCGTACCTCGGCCACCACCCGCCGGGCGTGCCCGGCCCAGTCCACCAGACGGGCCCGGATGATGGGGTGGAACGTCAGCCAGGCGAGGTTGCGCTCCCCCACCGGTACCGCCGAGTAGTTCCAGACGGCGTCGGCGGCGGCGTTCCACGCGATGAGGTCCCACCGGCGGTCGATGATGAACGCCGGCGCGGCATGCTGGCTGTCGACCAGGTCCTGCAGCGCCGGCGACGGCTCGGCCGGCTCGATGACCGGCGCAGGGCCGGCCAGCTCCAGCAGGTGGGCGGTCTCGTCGGGGCGCAGGCACAGCGTCCGGGCGATCGCGCGGAGCACAGACTCCGACGGATTGATCCGGCGCCCCTGCTCCAGCCACGTGTACCAGGTCACGCTCACCCCGGCCAGGACGGCGACCTCCTCCCGACGCAGCCCCGGGGCGCGCCGCACCGGGCCGGCCGGCAGCCCGACGTCAGCGGGACAGAGCCGCGCCCGTCGGGCCTTGAGGAAGTCGGCCAGCGCCCGGCGCTGGTTCGCTGTTGGTGGCACCACGGTCCCCTCTCGCTCGCTGTTGCAGAGTCACGACGGCCGCCGGCGGTGCCGGGTGGTGGTCACGGCACCAGTATCAACGGTGTCTGCCGTGCCGGCGGTCCACGTCGGACAGTGGGCGGCATGACTTTGACCAGACGGCACGTCCTGACCGCGGCCGCCGCCGGGGCCGCCGCGACCCTCCTGCCCGCGCGCGCGGCGACCGCGGCGCACCCCTCGGCTACCGGACTCCTGCAGACCACCGCGCCCAGCCTGCATCCGGAGGGCATCGCGTGGGACCCGTTGCGGCGGGCGTACCTTGTCAGCTCGGTGCGGCACGGCACGGTCAGCGTGGTGGGCCTCGACGGCTGCGTCCGGACCCTCATCGCCGACGACCGGATGATCTCCACGTTGGGCGTCCACGTGGACGCGCGCCGCGGGCGCGTGCTGGTCGCCTTCGCCGACATCGGGGTCGGCACCCGGTCCACCCCGGCGACGATGTACGCCAGCTCCGGGCTGGGGATCTTCGACCTGGCAACGGGTCGGGCGCGGGCCGTGGTGCCGCTGACGGAGATCCCCGGCGGGCACGTGGCCAACGACATCGCGATCGATCCGGCCGGCAACGCCTACGTCACCGATACCGCGTCCGACGGCGTCTACCGCGTGGACCCGGCCGGCCGGGCCACGGTCCTGGCGCAGGACGCGCGGCTGGCCAACCCGACGGCCGGCCTCAACGGGATCGTCCACCACCCCGGCGGCTTCCTGCTCGCCGTCAGCCACGCCACGGGTGAGCTGTGGCGCATCGGCCTCGGCGGCCAGGTGCGCCAGGTGGCACTCGACCGGCCGCTGGTCGGCGGGGACGGGCTCGTCGCGCTCCCCGACGGGACGCTCGTCGCGGTGACGAACGGCGTGCTGACCGGCGGTGACGACGCGGTGCGGACGCTGCGCGGCGGGCCGGGCTGGGCCACGGCGCGCACGACCCACCGCGTCGCGCCGTGGCCCGACGCGACACCGAGCACGGCCACCTGGACGCCGCACGGCGTGCAGGTGCTCGCCGGATCGCTGAACGTCCTGTTCGGTCAGGGCGTCACGTCGGACGAGGTGCGGATCCGCCGGTACTGACGCGTGCGCGAGGGGGTGGGCGCCGTCGCGGCGCCCACCCCCTCGTGCAGCGACCCGTTGTCAGTACGCCTTGCTGAACAGCTGGGCGGCGGTGGTGCCGTCGTACTCGCCGTCGGTGGTGAAGGTGACCGTCGGGGTGCCGTCCTTGAAGAGGTTCTCCAGGGCGTCGAAGGCGGCCGGGCCGAACCGGGGGTTCGACTCGATCACGGCGTCGAAGTAGCCGTCGATGATGGCCTGGACGCCGTCCCGGGTGCCGTCGATGGTCACCACGTGGACCTTGTCCGTGCCCGCCTTGCCGGCCTTCTGCAGCACGCGCAGGGCGCCGAGGCCCATCTCGTCGTTCTCGGCGTAGACCGCGTCGATGTCGGGGTGGTCCTTGAGCATCGCGGCGAAGACCTGCTCGCCGGTGTCCCGGGAGAACGAGGCCGTGCGCTGGTCGACGATCTGCAGCTCCGGCGCCTTCTCCACGATCCGGTCGACGAAACCGCGGGTACGGTCGTCGGTGACGTTGATGCCGGCCGTACCGAAGAGGATGGCGAGCTTGCCCTTGCCACCCGTCGCCTTGATGATCGCGTCGGCGGCCCGCTTGCCCTGCTCGATGAAGTCCGAGCCGAGCTGCGCGGCGACGTCCTCGCACGCCTTGACGCCGGTGAGGGACCGGTCGACCGCGACGATCGGGACCTTCTTCTGCTTGGCGTAGTTCAGCGCGTCGATCAGGCCCATGGACGACACCGGCGAGATGATGACGGCCTTGGCGCCGTTGTCGATCATCTGCTTGATCTGGGCGCTCTGGTTCGACGCGATGTTGTTGGCGTTCGCGTACATGAGGTTCCAGCCCCGCTTGACGGCCTCGTCCTTCATGGACTTGGTCGACGCGAGCCGGTACGCCGCCCCGTCCGGCTCGGACTGGATGAACGCGATCTTGTCCTTCTTGAAATCGATCTCCGGCACGCCGCCGTTGTAGTCGGCGGCCTTGCACAGCGGGCCGTAGACGGCCGCGATGCCCGGGTCGGCCGGCTTCGGCAGCACCGTCTTGCCGCCGGTGGCCGCGACCGCGGCCGGCACGCCGGTGGCGGCGGCGCCCGAGGCGGACGACTCCGCCTTGGGGACGCTGGCGGTGAAGGTGGGGGTGCTGGTGCCGCACGCCGCCAGCGCGAGACTCGCCGTCAGTGACATGGCCACCGCCAGCCGGGAACGCTTACGCAACATGATCAGAACCTTTTCTCGTACGCGGGTCAGTAGCGGAAGCGGCCGACGATGTCGGTCAGCTCGGCGGACAGCGAGGCCAGCTTGGTGGCGGCCTTCTCGGCCTCCTGGACCTCGGTGCTGGTCACCGCCGCCGCCTCGGCGACGGACGACATGCTCGCGGCGATGTCCGCCGTGCCGGCCGCGGCCTCGCCGACGCTGCGGGAGATCTCACCCGTGGTGGCCTGCTGCTCCTCGACCGTGCCGGCGATGACCTGCTGGTGATCGCTGATCCGCCCGATGACCGTGGAGATCTCGCTGATCGCGGCCATCGCCGCGGTGGCGTCGCGCTGGATCGTGTCGACCCGCCTCGCGATGTCCTCGGTGGCCCGGGCCGTCTCCTGCGCCAGGTCCTTCACCTCGGACGCGACGACCGCGAAACCCTTGCCGGACTCACCGGCGCGGGCCGCCTCGATGGTGGCGTTCAGCGCGAGCAGGTTGGTCTGCTCCGCGATCGACGTGATGACCCGGACCACGTCGCCGATCTCCTTCGACGAGTCGCCGAGCTTCGACACCGTCTCGCTCGTCCGGTCGGCCGTGGCGACGGCCTGCCCGGCGACCAGCGCCGCCTCGGACGCCCGGGTCGCGATCTCGCGGATGGTCGAGGTCATCTCCTCGCCGCCGGCCTTCGCGACGTCGACGCTCTGCGACACCTGCGACGCCGTGCTGGCCACGCTGACGGTACGGGCCGTAACGTCCTCGGCCGAGCGGGCGATCCGCGAGGACAGCGACGACATGTTGTCCGCGGCGCCGGACAGCGAGTCGGCCGACGAGTCGATCGAGCCGACCATCTCGCGGATGTTGTGCGACGCGGTGTTGAGCGACTGGGCCATCTTGCCGACCTCGTCGTTGGAGGTGACGTCGGCGGTCGCGGTCAGGTCACCGGTCGCGAGAGCCTCGCAGACCGCCTGGACCTTCCGCAGCGGCACCACGACGCTCCGGGCCACCAGCAGCGACAGGCCGACCACGAGCACGAATCCGACGACCAGCACGGCGACCGCGCGGGTCAGGGAGTTGTTGTAGGTCTCGTCGGCGTCCGCCGTGGTCGCCGCGATGTCGGCCTGCTCGCTCGCGGACAGCGACGACAGGTTGCCGTACACCTTCTCCATGAGCGGGGCGACCTCGGCGTTGCGGATGATCTGCCAGGAGGGCAGGTCGCCGCGCTCGCCGGCGGGCAGCTGGGTCTGGGTGGCGATGTGCTTGTAGAGCTCCCACTGGGACTGCAGCTCGGCCAGCTTCGCGGACTGCTCCGGCCGCACCGACCGGTACGCCGCGAGCGCCGCGTCGAACGCCTTCAGGTCCTCGGCGACCTTGTCGGTGTAGACCTTGCGCGTGCCACCGTCGGCGGCCGTCACCTGCATCGCCATGTCCACCTGCGTCTGGGCGGCGGCGTACCGCAGCTCGTCCAGCGCCCGGACCGACGGGACGTTGCCCGACACGATCCGGTCGGTCACGGTCGAGTTGCGCGCGAGGGAGATCATCCCCATGCCACTGATGATCACTGCGAGCAGCAGCGCGAGGGCCATGGTGCCGAGCATCTTCGCCCGCACGCTGATCCCCTGGAAGCGGCCACCAAAGCGCCGTCCGGTCATTGCCGTGTCCCTTCGTGGGAGGAGGCGCCATTGCCCCTTGCCATCGCAAGGCACCCGTCAGTGGGTTCATCGACCGTGGTCGGACAGACCTTTAGGCAATCCTGAGGCTCCCTTGAGGTGAACTTGATTGTTCACCCTGTTAACAAACCTTATTTCCGGATAAAAAGTACGCACAGTCCTAGACTGCCGCCATGGTGGGGTTCGAGTCGCTGGGCGGCACCGTACTGGTCCCGGGGGACGCCGGGTACGACGAGGGACGCCAGGTGTTCAACGCGATGATCGATCGCCGGCCGGCGGTCATCGCGCAGTGCGACACGGTCGCCGACGTCGTCGCGGCCGTGCGGTTCGGACGCGAGCGCGGCCTGCCGATCGCCGTACGGGGCGGCGGGCACAGCGTCGCCGGCATGGCGCTCGTCGACGACGGGCTCGTCATCGACCTGCGCCGGATGAACGACGTCCGGGTGGACGCCGACGCGCGCACCGTCACGGTCGGCGGCGGCACGACGATGGCCGGCCTGGACCGCGCCTGCCAGCCGTACGGGCTGGCCACCACCGGCGGGCGGGTCTCCTCGACCGGCGTCGGCGGGTTCACCCTCGGCGGCGGCACCGGCTGGCTGGACCGCCTGTTCGGCCTGGCCTGCGACAACCTCGTCACCGTCGAGCTGGTCACCGCCGACGCCGAGGTGCTCACCGTCAGCGACACCGAGCATCCCGACCTGTTCTGGGCGCTGCACGGCGGGGGCGGCAACTTCGGCATCGCCACCTCGCTGACCCTGCGGCTGCACCCGCTGCCCGTGTTCACGGCGGCGGTGCTCCTCTGGCCGCCGGACGCCGGGCCCCGGGTCGGCCGGGCGTACCGGGACCTGCTGGAGTCCGCGCCCGACGAGCTGGGCGGCGGGTTCGTCTTCATCACCGGGCCGCCGGAGCCGTTCGTGCCGCCGGAGCTGGTCGGGCGGCTCACCTGCCTCACGCTGGTCACGTACGCGGGCGACGAGGCGGCCGCCCGCGCCGCGATCGCGCCCCTGCTCGCGCTGGAGCCGGCGGGTCAGTTCATCGCGGAACTGCCGTACGGGGACCTGCAGGCGATGTTCGACGACCCACCCGGCTTCCGCAACTACTGGTCGGCCGAGCACGTCGACGACCTGCCGGACGAGGCCATCGACGCGTTCTGCGCCCGGGCCGTCGACATGATCGTGCCGTCGCCGTCGCAGCACGTGCTCTTCCCGCAGGGCGGCGCGGTGTCCCGGGTCGGCGCCGACCAGCCGCTGCCGTGGCGACGGGCGCGCTGGGTGGTGCACCCGTTCGGCCTCTGGGACGACCCGGCCGACGACGAGCGCGGCCGTCAGTGGGTCCGCGACGTGCGTTCGGCCGTACGCCCCTGGGCGACCGGCGACGTGTACCTGAACTTCGTCGGCGACGAGGGCCGCGACCGGGTCACCTCAGGCCTGGGCGAGGACAACGTGGCCCGCCTGGCGCAGGTCAAGCGGCGCTACGACCCGGACAACGTGTTCCGCTTCAACCACAACATCACGCCGGCCTGAGGGCTCACAAGGTCACGCGTGGACGTCGAGGAGATGCCCCCGCTCGGCCCAGAACACGCACCAGCGTCCGGCCGAGTGCGCGACGTCGACCCGGTGTTCGACGCTCCACGTCGTGGGCGGCTCGACGCCGGCGACGATCTCGTCGAGGGTGGGGATCCTGTCCGGAACGACCAGGTTCAGCGGATCCAGGCCGTGGCGGGCGGCCAGGTCCTCCGCCCGCGCCAGCAGTCGGCGGCCGTACTCAAGAAGATCATCGGGAAGCTTCGACACGTACGCCGCCGCGAACAGCTCCTCGCCGATGTCGTCCGCGCAGTCCTACAGGAACTGTGCCCGGAACGAGTACTGCTCCACGTAACCGCCGGGGCTTCCGTTGGTGTAGCGGGGTAGGCCGTCGCACGGCGCGACGAGGGGCAGGACGGCGAACCCGGCCATGCCCGCCAGGAACTCCTCCTCGGACTCGTCGCGGCCGAGTTCCCTGCGCAACTGCCGGGCCCACGCGTCCGCCTCGGGATCGCGGCCGACCACCGGCGCGTTGAGCGTCTCGAAGGCGCTGACCGAAATGGCGAAGAACCGCTGGACATCGCCATCATCGGCCGCGTCGCCGTCCGGGTCGGTGAGCCGGCGGAACAGGTCGGCGAACTCCGCCTCGCAGCCCGGTGCCGCCTTGTTGCCGGGATTCCAGTCCAGACCCATGCGGCGACTGTTACCGTCGAGATCCAGTGCGCCGCCGCTCAGGCGACGGTCTGCACCTCGGCCTCGACCGCCGGCTCGGCATGCGCCGCCGGCGGGCGGCCGTCGTAGCGGGGCAGCACCGGGAACGCGAGCGCCAGCACGACGACGATGACCGCGGCCGCCACGCCGCCGCCGGCCCACGCCAGGCTCGGGCCGACGAGGGCCGCGGACAGGCCCGCGCGCAGGTCGCCGAGGCGGGGGCCACCCGCGACCACCGCCGTGAACACGCCCTGCAGCCGGCCGCGCATCTCGTCCGGCGCGTGCACCGCCATGATCGTCTGTCGGTAGACGCCGCTGACCAGGTCGCCCATGCCCGCGACGGCGAGGAACAGCACGGCCAGCCACAACTGGTGGGCCACGCCGGCCGCCGCGATCGCGAGACCCCAGACGACGACCGCGCCCACGAGTGCCAGGCCCTGCCGGCGCACGCGGCCGATCCAGCCGGACACGAGGCCGCCGGCCACGGCGCCGAGGGCGATCGCCGAGAACAGCCAGCCGACCGAACCGGCGCCGAACCGTTCGTCGGCCATCTCGGGGAACAGCGCGCGCGGCATCGCGAACACCATGGCGACGAGATCCACGGCGAACGACAGCGCGATGATCGGTGTGGTCGCCAGATAGCGCAGCCCGTCGGTCACGGCACGCAGGCCGACCGTCACCGGGGCCGCGCCGGTGTGCTCGGGGGGCAGCGCCGGTAGCCGCAGCGACGCCCACAGCGAGACGGTGAACAGCGCGGCGTCCACCGCGTACGCGGCCGCGAAGTGGTCCTTCCCGATGATCAGCGCAGCGAGCAGCGGACCGAGGACCATGGCCCCGTTGCTCGTGGTGAACGTGATGGTCTGCGCGGCCGCCACGTCCTCGACGGGGACGATGCGCGGGACGATCGCCTGCCGCACGGGGAAGGTGAGCGCGAACCCGATCGCCTGCACGGCGACCAGGCACAGCAGCAGCACAGGGCTGTCGAGGCCGAGGACCGCCTGGATGAACAGGGCGAGCGTGACCACCCAGGTCACCAGCGAGCTGGCCAGCAGCACCTTGCGGCGGTCGACCGCGTCGGCGACGGCGCCACCCAGCAACGCGAAGATCAGCAGTGGCACCAGGCCGGCGATGCCGATGAGGCCCACCCACACCGACGAGTCGGTGATGGCGTACATCTCGACGGGCACCGCGACGGCCGTGAGCTGGAAACCCACGCCGGCCACCCCGTTGCCGATCCACGTCCGCCGGAAGGTGGCGTGGCGCAGCGGCCGGGTGTCGATCAGGAACGTGCGCGGGCTCACGGCCGCTCGCCGGGGGGATTCACCCCACCATTCTTCGGCCGCCGGACCGTAAGGACCAGCCTCAATCCCACGTGTTACGCACGCCACAGCTCCGTGACGGTTCCGGACAGGCGCGGCGCAGCGGCCGACGAGCCGAAACGGACCATGATCGGCCAGCGCCGGGGGCGTCAGGAGCGCCGGGTGCAGACGATCAGTCCACTCCCGACGGACAACTCCGTGGCCACGAGCGTGGCGTGGCCGAGCAGCGTCGCCCGGACCCGTCGGGTGTGTGCCTCGTGGTCGGCGCTGGCCCACACGGGTGGCCGCATGTCGTCGACAAGGAGCACACCGCCCGGCTCGAGCGCGGCGAGCGTGCCGTCGAGTCCGGTCCACTTGCCGGCCGGGGCGTCCGCGAAGATCAGCGAGAACCGCCCGAGCTCCGGAAGCACCGCGAGGGCGTCGCCGGTGATCAGCCGGACCCGGGCCGGCCACCCGTGGGACGCGGCGAGCACCGCCACAGTGGGGTCCTGCTCCAGGCTCACCACCTCGACATCGGTCCGGGCGCCGAGCCCGGCGACCAGCCACGCCAGGCCGACGCCCACGCCCGTGCCGATCTCGAGGATCCGGCCCCCGCGTGGCACCGCCGCCGCCAGTACGGCGAGCAGCTCGCCCGTCGCACCGTCACTCGACTGGGTGAAGCCCGCGTCGACCGCCCGGGCCCGCGCCCGCGTCACTCCCTCAGGAACCGCCATCGGGCCACTGTGCCGTCCCGGGCCGCGCCGACCCAACCGGTTTAGGTCGGGGTGCCGGTCAGCACCCGGTAGTCGGTGATCGTGTAGCACGACTCGTCGTCGATGGCGTTCTTCGCCGGGTCGATGTCGACCCTGGTGAGATGTCCGTCGGTCTTGTCGACGGTCACCTCGACCACGTCGGCGCCGTTCGCACGGGCGTTGGCCGCCTCGGCCGCCATGCCCGACAGGGTCGGCACGACCTCCCGGAGGAACTTCAGGTCGCGGTCCTTCACCGCCAGCCGCGCCGGCTCGTCGAGCCCTTCCACGGCCGACACCTCACCGTTGACCACCGTGACGCCGAACCGCCCGATGAGCCAGCGCTCGCCGCACGAGGAGTACAGCGTGAACGCGTACCGGGGCGGCGGGGCCCACGCCGCCGCCGACGTGATCGCCTCCGTAGGGCTGCCGCCCGAGCCGCATCCGGCGGCCGCGGCCAGCACCAACCCCGCCACGGCGGCCAGCCCCGCGCCGCTCCGTCCACCCCGCATGGCGTCTCCCCCAACCGCGGCCGCCGGACGCGGCCAACGCACCTCCGACGCGGCGAGGGCGCGAACGGTTCCCCCAAGGACAGCTCTGCCGACAGCGAAGCGGGGCGCCGCCGGGGCGCCGCCGGTGCTTGACTGGCCCGATGGAGCTTCTGGTGCTGGGCGGGACGGCGTGGTTGGGGCGGCGGACGGCCGCCGAGGCGGTGGCACGCGGGCACGCGGTGACCTGCCTCGCGCGGGGCGAGAGCGGCCGGGCTACCGAAGGCGCGACGCTCGTCAACGCCGACCGCGCCGGGCCGGACGCCTACGCCGCGGTGGCCGGGCGCGACTGGGACGCCGTGGTCGACGTGTCCTGGCAGCCGGCGTTCGTGCGCGGCGCCCTGGCCGCGCTGGCCGCGAGCGCCGCGCACTGGGTCTACGTGTCGTCGGTCAGCGTCTACGCCAGCCACGACACGCCCGGCGCCGACGAGAGCGCCGAGGTGCTGCCCGCGACGACGAAGGACCGCGTCACCGGCGAGGAGTACGGCGAGGCGAAGGTCGCCTGCGAACGCGCGTGCCGCGACGCGCTGGGCGACCGGCTGCTCATCGCCCGGTCGGGCCTCATCGGCGGGCCCGGCGACCCGAGCGACCGGGCGGGCTACTGGGTGGCCCGGGCCGCCCGCGACCCCGACACGCCCCTGCTCGCGCCCGACCCGGCCGACCGCGCCACCGAGGTCACCGACGTGCGCGACCTGGCCGCCTGGCTGGTCGACGTGGCCGAGCGCCGGACCACCGGCGTCGTCGACGCGGTCGGCCCCGTCGTGCCCTTCGGCGAGTGGCTGTCACTGAGCCGCGAGGTGGGCGGCCACCGCGGTCCGGTCGTCACGGCCGACGCGCAGTGGCTGCTCGCGCACGGGGTCAACGAATGGATGGGCCCCGAGTCGCTGCCGATGTGGATCGGCTCGCCCGGGGCCGAGGCCCACGCCGCCCGCCGCGGCGCGGCGGCGGCCGCGGCCGGCCTCACCCACCGCCCCCGTGCCGAGCTGGTCGCGGACACCCTGGCCTGGGAGCGCACGCTCGGCCTCGACCGTCCCCGTCGAGCCGGCCTGAGCGCGGCACGCGAGCAGGCCGTGGTCGCCGACCTGCTCGGCTAGGCTGGCGCCCGTGTCCACCCCGCGAGAGGTCCGCCTCGTCCCCATGACGGCCGACGAATTCGGTCCATACCTTGACAAACTCATCATCGAGTACGCCGAGGAGAACGTCATCGCGGGCCGCTGGTCGGCCGAGGAGTCCCTGGCGAAGTCCCGGGAGAACGTGCTCGGCCTGCTCCCGGACGGCCTCGACTCGAAGGGCCAGCACGTGTGGACCGCGCGCGACGCGGCGACGGGCGGGCGCGTCGGCGTCCTGTGGATCGAGATCCGGCCGGCGGCGGGCACCACCGAGGCGTTCATCTACGACATCGAGGTGGACGCCGACCAGCGCGGATCCGGCTACGGGCGGGCCATCATGAACGCGGCCGCCGACCGGTCCCGCGAGCTGGGCGCGACCCGCATCGGCCTGCACGTGCACGGCCACAACGCGGTCGCCCGCAAGCTCTACACGTCGCTCGGCTTCGCCGAGAAGAGCGTCATCATGGCGCTGGACCTCTAGCGGCAGCCGCCCTCGTACCGGGCGGACAGTCGGGGGAACGCGGCGCGCAGCTCGCGCCGGTCGCCGAGGTTGGTCCACTCCCCCGTCGGCTCACCGTCGGCCCAGCCCGCCTCCAGGTCGGCGGCGTCGACGCCCGACGGCGTGACGGTCTCGTCGGCGAGCGTGTCCGGGTCCTTGAGCGCCGCGTCGAACACCGCCTGCCCGCGCGTGATCAGCCAGCGCCGCAGGTCGAGGAACTCCGCGTCGGTGGCGGACCCGAGCAGCAGCGTCGCCGCGTCGCGCAGCGGTCGCGTGTTGGCCAGGTCCAGGTGCCGGCGCCACTGCGCGGCGAACGCCGCCCGCTCGTCGGCGGTCGGCCCGCCCCCGGCCACCGCGTCCCAGAACCGTGCCTCGTCCACCCCGCCACGATACGGTTCGGCGTGTGATCTACAAGCTGCTGACCGCCGCCGAGTGGGCGGCCGCCGTCGAGGCGGGCCAGTTCGACGGCTCGGCCGTCGACCGACAGGACGGCTATGTGCACTTCTCGACCGCCGAGCAGGTGGTCGAGACGGCCCGCCGCTACTTCACCGGCGTGACCGACCTCACCATGCTGGCTGTGGACCCCGAACCGCTCGGCGAGGCGCTGCGCTGGGAGCCTTCCCGGGGCGGGGACCTGTTCCCCCACCTCTACGCCCCGCTACCCGTCTCCGCGGTGACCGCCGTGCTGCCGCTGCCCGACAACCTCCCCGCCGCCGAGGCCGTCGCCGCCGCCCTGCCGCGTTTGTGATCGACGCTCACCGGGCACTTCCTGCCCCGTGGGTGTCGCCGAGTGGTTCCTCAGCCGGGCCGAGCGCGGCAACCCGCATACCCATGTGGACGATCGGCACCGGGATGGCAGCGCGTGGAGCGTTGGGAACCGGGTGCGGGCGCTGATCCACGGGGATGCCTACTTCGCCGAGGTGCTGCGCGTCGTCGAGGCGACCCGCGCGGGCGACCTGGTGATGTTCACCGACTGGCGCGGCGACGCCGACGAACGGCTCGCCGGGCCGGGCACCGAGGTGGCCCGGGTGCTCGCCGCCGCCGCGCGTCGCGGCGTACTCGTGAAGGGGTTGATCTGGCGCTCGCACAGCGACCGGCTGCACTTCAGCGCGGCGGCCAACCGACGACTGGCTGATGAGCTGCGCGCGGCGGGGGGCGACGTGCTCCTCGACATGCGGGTGCGACCCGGCGGGTCGCACCACCAGAAACTGCTGGTCGTACGGCATCCGGAGCGGCCCGAACGGGACGTCGCCTTCGTCGGCGGCATCGACCTGAGCCACGGGCGCAACGACGGTCGGGCGCACCGGGGCGACCCGCAGCGCCCGCCGATGGCCGAGGCCTACGGGCCGCGCCCACCGTGGCACGACATCCAGCTGGAGATCCGCGGACCGGCCGTCGGCGACGTGGAGGCGACGTTCCGGGAACGGTGGAACGACCCGACGCCGCTGACCCACAACCCGGTGCGGTACCTGCGCGACAAACTCGGCGGGCTGCCCACCGCGGCCGACCGCATGCCGCCGCAGCTGCCCGACCCGCCCCCGGCCGGCGTGCACACGGTGCAGCTGCTGCGCACGTACCCCTACCGCCGGCGCGGCTACGCGTTCGCGCCCGACGGGGAGCGCAGCGTGGCGCGCGGCTACATCAAGGCGCTGCGCCGCGCCCGCGAGCTGATCTACATCGAGGACCAGTACCTGTGGTCGGCCGAGGTGGTGCGGCCGTTCGCGGACGCGCTGCGCGCCAACCCCCGGCTGCACCTCATCGCGGTGGTGCCCCGCTTCCCGGACCAGCCGGGCCGGCTCACCGCGCTCGCCCAGTGTCTCGGCCGCACCGACGCCCTGGAGCTGCTGCGGGAGGCGGGCGGCGACCGCGTCGCCGTGTACGGCCTGGAGAACGAGGCGGGCACGCCCATCTACGTGCACGCCAAGGCGTGCGTCATCGACGACACGTGGGCCACGGTCGGGTCGGACAACTTCAATCTGCGCTCGTGGACGTGGGACACCGAGCTGACCTGCGCCGTCCACGACGAGGGCGGATTCCCGCTCGACCTGCGCCTCGAGGCGGCCCGCGAGCATCTCGGCCGCGTCGGCGACGACGACGGGGACCTGCGCGACCCGCAGGTGGCGTTCATGGCGTTCGCCAAGGCGGCCCAGGAGCTCGACGACTGGCACGAGGGTGGGTGCAAGGGCCCGCGCCCCGCCGGCCGGCTGCGCGCCTACCGGCCGCCCACAGTGGACCGGTGGCGGTCGTTGCCCGCCCGGATCCTCTACCGCCTCGTCTGCGATCCCGACGGGCGTCCCGCGGCGCTGCGCCGCGCGCACGCGTTCTGACGTTTGCGGCCGTCCCGTCGCCGGGCATGGCTTCACCATGGCCACCGCAGAGACCACCGCGCACCAGGCGGCGAACAGCCGGACACTCGAGCTGCTCACCAGGATCGGATTCACCGGGTACGGGGTGGTGCACCTCGTCGTCGCGTGGCTCGCCGTGCAGATCGCCCTCGGCGACCCGGCGGAGGAGGGCGATCAGACCGGCGCGTTCGCGGCGCTCGCCGAACACACCGTCGGCCGCGTGCTCCTCGTGGTCGTCGCCGTCGGCCTGGCCGCCATGGCGGTGTGGCAAGGGCTGCTCGCGGCCGTCGGCCATCGCGAGGAGACGGGCGCCGCGCGCGTGTGGGAGCGGATCGGGTCGGGCGCCCGGGCCGTCGTCTACGCCGTGCTCGGGGTCTCCGCCGGGCGCGCGGCCTTCGGCGACGGCGCGTCCAGCGCGGACAAGCAGGAGGGTGCGGCGGCCGGGGTCATGGGTCACCCGTGGGGCCCGTGGCTGGTCGGCCTTGTCGGTCTCGGCGTTGTCGCGCTGGGGATCGGGCTGGGCGTCTACGGCGTCATGAAGAAGTTCGAGCGGCGGCTCAAGCGCGGCGAGATGTCCGCGACCACGCGCAAGGCCGCGATCGCGACAGGCATGACGGGGTACGCCGCGAAGGGCGTCGCGTACGGCATCGTGGGCGTGCTGCTGGTGGCCGCCGCGTGGACGCACGACCCGGACAAGTCACGCGGGCTCGACGCGGCGCTGCGGACGCTGGCCGCGCAGCCGTACGGCGGACTGCTGCTCGGGCTGGTCGCGGCGGGGATCGCGGCGTTCGGGGCGTACTGCTTCCTGCAGGCCCGCTACCGCGACGTGTGACCGACCCGCGCCGTGCTACCGGCCCCTTAGGAGATGACCATCTGGGGCCTTGACCCTCTGATCCGCCGATTGCCCTTCCAGATGGACCTGCCGGCGCAGATGAAGCCGATCAGAAGGGGATAGACCGCGCAGCGTTCGACCAGGCCGATCAGGCTGGCCGATGAGCCGGCGATGGCCATGAAGCCGACCAGCGAGACAAGACCGAAGACGCCGAGGGCGACCATAGCGCGGCCGGTGGTGGCGGCGATTCCGGCCTGTCGGTGCGCGCGCCCGAGAATGATGATCAGTACATTGCCGCTGACGATGCTTGCCAGGGCGCCCACCGAGTGAAAGTCGATGGCACCGCTGTCGGGCGTCTCGCCGGTTCCGGGGAAGAAGGCCAGCAGCACCCCGCCGGCGGCGATCAGGAAGGCGAGGGTGCGCACTGCCCAGCCGCGCAGGCCGCGCATGCCCGCGAGCATGGCGGTGCCGCCGAACAGGACGATCCCGAACAGGAAGAATCCGGTGTTCATGACCCACGCCAGTGGCGAGTACATGAGCTGCCCGAACCCCTGCGTCGGGCCGTGTACGCCGAGGTTGCTGATGTAGTCGTAGGTGTAGCTGTAGGGCGGACGCGTCCACGCGGCCGCGGCGACGAACTCCGCGACGAAGAAGACCACTCCTCCGGCGATGAGCGCGATGCCAGCGGCGGAGCGTTGCCTCTGCTGAGCGTCCATGGTTCCTTCTCTCCCGGCATCCCGCCGCACGTGTCGATTCCGCCGATCAATTTCCGGTACGACACCAATACTGTATCGGCACCAGTTATGGAGTCAATACGTATAGCGAACGGCTCCAGTACGCTGTCGGCATGGGCGAGGGGCAGCCAACCGGGCGACGGGAACGAAAGAAGGCAGCGACCCGGGCATCGATCGTGCGGGCCGCCCACGAACTGTTCCTCGAACGAGGGTTCGACGCGGTGAGCGTCCGCGAGATCGCCGACCGGGCGGACGTGTCGCCGACCACCGTTTTCACGCACTTCCCGCACAAAGAGGCCCTGGCGTTCGGTGACGAGGAAGTGCGACACGACCGGCTCGTCGCGGCAGTGGCCGACCGACCGCCGGGCACCTCGATCTCCGCCGCGCTCAAGGCGCACTACCTTGCGGAGATCACCGCGCTCGGGTCCGAACGTGAGCGGCCGGTCCTCGCCTTGATGGAACAGACACCCGCCCTGGTCGAGTACGCCGAACGCATGTGGTTCCGCCACGAAGACGCCCTGATCGCGGCGATCACGCGGGAGTTCGGGCTTCCCGAGCCCAGCGACGAGATCGGCTTCTTCGTCCGCTTCGCCCTCCAGATACAGCTCAGCGCAACCCGGGCCGCCGACCCGGAGTCCACCATCGACGCAGGTTTCCGGCTCCTCGACGAAGGCTGGCTGCGCTACCAACGCCAGTTCCACTAGAAGAGGGTCGCCAAAGCGGTGACCGACGGCAGGCCCCGCACCCGTTACACCATCGGCGCGACGGCTGCCTTCCTCATCCGGGCTTCCCGCATCCTTTCCGACCGGATGACGACCTCTGACCTGCGCAAGCACTACGCGGCCGAGGACCGTGGCCGCACGACCGCGACACATACCGCCCGACCGAAACCGCTGCCGGCTGCCGCACGCTCCACTTTCGACACGACATGGCGACCGCGACCGCCCCGGACAGGGCTACCACCTGGCCCGACCCATGCCCGCGAGGCCGTGTCCCGCCTGCTGGCCCGTCAGCAGGCCGCGACGGCAGCGGACCGCTGAGCGATGTCCGAGCAGGTTGACAGGGCCCGGTGCGGAGCCTATGGTTAACGAGTTCGTTAATTAACGAGGTGGTTAAACAGCATGACCGAGGACCGGCTCAGCACGATCTTCGCGGCGCTCGCGGACCCGACGCGGCGGGCGATCCTCGCCCGGCTGGCCGACGGCGAGGCGACCGTCTCGGAGCTGGCCGAGCCGTTCTCGATCAGCCTGCCCGCCATCTCCCGGCACCTGAAGGTGCTCGAACACGCCGGGCTCATCTCGCGCAGCCGGTCGGCGCAGTGGCGCTCGAACCGGCTGGAGCCCGGGCCGCTGCGCGAGGCGACCGAGTGGATGGAGCGCTACCGGCACTTCTGGGACGTCAACCTCACCCGGCTCGACGCCCACCTCAAACGCCTCCAGGAAGGACCATCGTCATGACCGAGCTCATCATCAACCGGATCTTCGACGCGCCGCGCGAGCTGGTGTACCGCGCCTTCGCCGACCCGGACCAGCTGGCCCGGTGGTTCGGCCCGGTCGGCTGGTCGGTGCCCCGCGACAGCATCGACATGGACGTGCGCCCCGGTGGC
Organism: Luedemannella flava; assembly: GCF_039528515.1. Lineage (NCBI taxonomy): Bacteria > Bacillati > Actinomycetota > Actinomycetes > Micromonosporales > Micromonosporaceae > Luedemannella > Luedemannella flava. Next base: position 51,350 of record NZ_BAAALT010000127.1, on the reverse strand, counting down.
CATCAGCGCTACACCATGGTCAATGACGCGGAACCGACCCAGGCCGTGACCATCGAGGCCACCTACCACGAGGTGGTGCCCCACGAGCTGCTCGACGGCTACGCCACCGCCCCGGACGGCACGACGATGAGCCTCCGTCTCGAGTTCCACGACGAGGGCGGCAAGACCCGCCTCGTGGTCCGCCAGGGCCCGTTCACCGACGAGGTGGCCGAGATGACCCGGCAGGGCTGGGGCAGCTCGTTCACGAAGCTCGACGACTGCATCGCCACGCACTGACACCGGGTCAGGCCCAGGAACGTGGCACGAACATGCCGTCATGACAGCACGGAGGGACAAGCGGGACAACGGGCCATCGGTAACGCTTGCGGTATCCGCCGGTAACACGTCACGGTGATCTGGTGCGGTTCGATCTTCACAGGTCACCGTGACGTGTCGGGGAGGCGGTCGTGGATCTCAACACCGTGGCGGAGGTGCGCGATGCGGCCGCGCTGGACCGGTGGCGGCCCGGCGACGCGTGGCTGGCCGGCGGGACGTACCTGTTCTCGGAGCCGCAGCCCGGGGTCACCCGGCTGCTGGACCTCGCGAGCTTCAACTGGGCGCCGCTCACGGCGACCGACAACGGGCTGGAGATCGCGGCCACCTGCACCGTCGCGGAGCTGTTCGGGTTCGAGCCGCCGGTGCGGTGGCCCGCGCTGCAACCGTTGATCCAACAGTGCTGCCACGCGTTCCTCGCCTCTTTCAAGATCTGGAATGTCGCCACCGTCGGCGGGAACCTGTGCAACGCCCTGCCCGCCGGCCCGATGATCTCGCTGACCGCCGCCCTGGACGGCGTCTGCACCGTCCTCACGGTCGACGGGCGGACCCGCCTCATGCCGGTCACCGAGCTGGTCACGGGCGCCGGCACGATCGCCCTCGCCCCCGGCGACCTGCTCCGGTCGGTCACGCTCCCGGGCACCGCCCTCGGCGGCACGACGGCGTTCCGGCAGGGCTCGTTGAACACCCACGGCCGCTCGGCCGCGCTGCTCATCGGCCGCCGCGACCCGTCCGGCGCCCTGGTTCTCACGGTGACCGCCTCGACCGTGCGCCCCGTCCGGCTCAGCTTCCCCACGATCCCGGACGCGGCGATGCTGCGGGCCGCGATCACCGCGACCATCCCCGATGACGCGTACGTCGACGACGTGCACGGGCTGCCGGAATGGCGCCGCCACCTCACGCTGCTGTTCGCCGAGGAGATCCGGCGGGAGCTGGCATGACTATCCGGGTCAACGGCGAACCACACGACGAAAAGCCCCGTCCGGGTCAGTGCCTGCGGACCTACCTGCGGGAGCAGGGCCTGTTCGGCGTCAAGAAGGGCTGCGACGCCGGCGACTGCGGGGCGTGCACCGTCCATGTCGACGGGATGCCCGTACACAGTTGTGTGTATCCGGCGGTGCGGGCCGCGGGCCGGTCCGTCACCACGGTCGAAGGGCTCGCGGACGCCGAGGGGTTGCACCCGGCGCAGCAACGTTTCCTGGCCGCGCAGGGGTTCCAGTGCGGGTTCTGCACGGCCGGCTACGTGATGACCGCCGCCGCGCTCGACAGGGACGCCGACCTGCCCCGGGCGCTGAAGGGGAACCTGTGCCGGTGCACGGGCTACCGCTCGATCGACAACGCGATGTGCGGGGTCGGCCGCGCCGTCGGCGACGGGACCGTCGGCACCGACCTGGGCGCGCCGGCCGGGCCCGACATCGTCACCGGCGCGGCCCGCTACACCTTCGACGTGGACGTGCCCGGCCTGCTGCACATGAAGGTGCTGCGCTCGCCGCACCCGCACGCCCGGATCGTGTCGATCGACGCGACGGCCGCGCTGGCCATTCCTGGCGTGGTGGCCGTGTTCACGCACGAGGACGCGCCGACGACCCTGTTCTCCACTGCCCGCCACGAGCACCCCGAGGAGGATCCCGACGATACCCGGGTCCTCGACGACGTGGTCCGCTTCGTCGGGCAGCGGGTCGCGGCGGTCGTCGCCGAGACCGAGGCCGCCGCCGAGGCCGGGTGCCGCGCGGTCGACGTGCGCTACCGGGTGCTGCCGGCCGTGTTCGACCCCGAGGAGGCGATGCGCCCGGGCGCCCCGAAGGTGCACGCCGGCACGAACGTCATCGGCGAGCTGCACCAGCGTCACGGGGACGCCGACGCGGCGCTCGACGCCGCGGACGTGGTCTACGAGGGGACGTTCCACACGCCCCGGGCCCAGCACGCCGCGCTGGAGACGCACGGCGCCCTCGCCTGGCTCGACGACGACGGGCGCCTCGTCATGCGGTCGAGCACGCAGACCCCGTTCCTCACCCGCCGCGCCCTGTGCGCCCTGTTCGACCTGCCCCTGTCCCAGGTCCGCGTCGTCGCCGGCCGGGTCGGCGGCGGGTTCGGCGGCAAGCAGGAGATGCTCGTCGAGGACCTCGTCGCCCTGGCCGTGCTGCGGTTGGGTCGTCCCGTGAAGCTCGAGTACACCCGCGCCGAACAGTTCACGGCCGCCACGGTGCGCCACCCGTTCACCGTGCGGGTGGCCGTCGGCGCCAGCCGCGACGGCACGCTCACCGCGCTCAAGCTGCGCGTCGTGTCCAACACCGGCGCCTACGGCAACCACGGGCCGTCCGTCCTCGGCCACGCCTGCCACGAGTCGCTCGCCGTCTACCACTGCCCCAACGTCACCGTCGACGGGTTCGCCGTCTACACCAACACGGTGCCGTCAGGAGCTTTCCGGGGGTACGGGCTCGGACAGGTCATCTTCGCCGTTGAGTCGGCGCTCGACGAGGTGGCCCGGCTGCTGGGCATGGACCCGGTGACGCTGCGCGAACGCAACATCATCCGGCCGGGCGACGCGCTCGGCCCGCCCGACGAGGTCGACGACCTGACGCTGGGCTCCTACGGGCTCGACCAGTGCCTGTCCGCGGTCCGGTCGGCGTACGCGCGCCCGGTCGCGGCGCCGGACGGGTGGCCGGTCGGGCGCGGCATGGCGCTGTCGATGATCGCGACCGGGCCGCCGGGCGGGCACTTCGCGGACGCGCGCATCGCGCTCCTTCCGTCCGGCGGCTACGAACTCTCGGTCGGCTCGGCCGAGTTCGGCAACGGCAGCACGACCGTGCACGTCCAGATCGCGGCGACGGCGCTCGGGGTGTCGCCCTCGTTGATCAGCGTCCGGCAGTCGGACACGGATCTCGTCGGGCACGACACGGGCGCGTTCGCCTCGACGGGCACCGTCGTCGCCGGTCGCGCCGTGCTGCTCGCGTGCGAGGACCTGCTGGCCCGGGTGGAGTCCGGCGAGGGGCCGTTCGTGGGGCACGGGCACTGGGCCGGGTCGCCCCGGTCGGTCGCCTTCAACGCGCAGTACTTCTGTGTGGCCGTCTCCCCCGACACCGGGGAGATCCGGATCCTGGACAGCGTGCACGCCGCCGACGCCGGCACGGTCATGAACCCGGCGCAGTGCCGGGGGCAGGTGGAGGGCGGCGTCGCCCAGGCGCTCGGCACCGCGATGTTCGAGGAGGTACGCGTCGACGACCACGGCCGGGTGACCACGGCGGCGTTCCGGCAGTACCACCTGCCCACGTACGCCGACGTCCCGCGCACCGAGGTGGTGTTCGCGGACACGGACGACCCGTGCGGGCCGATGGGCGCGAAGTCGATGAGCGAGAGCCCGTTCAACCCGGTCGCCCCCGCCCTGGCCAACGCCGTCCGCGACGCGACCGGCGTCCGGCTGACGAGCCTCCCGCTGTCCCGCGACCGGGTGTGGCTCGCCCTGCGGGCGGTGACGGCTACGGTGCCGGCGCCAGGGGCCACTGCAGGTGCTGGCCGCCCTGACTGAGCCGGGTCTGCAGGGCCGCGATGTCGACGCGCTGCACGGGGACACCGCTGTCGAGGGCCAGCTTGGCGGCGGTCGCGGCGGACTGGGCAAGGAGCATGAAGACGGGCTCCATCCGCAGCGAGCCGTACGCGACGTGGCTGGCCGACAGGCAGACCGGAACGAGGAGGTTGGCGCACTGCGCCTCGAAGGGAACGATCGAGCGGTAACTGACCGGGTACGGGCCGGGCGTTTTGACCTGCACGTCGCCCTCGTTGCGGACCGATCCGTCGATCACGGTCCGCTGGCAGTTGTGCGAGTCGATGGTGTAGCTGGCAAGCCCGATCGAGTCGGGGGCCCGCACCCGACCCCGACAGTCCCACTCGGTCATCACGTACGCGGAGAGCATCCGGCGCGACTCCCGCACGTACAACTGGGGTGGCCAGCCTCCGGTGGCGGTGAACTCGTCGGCCGCGAGGCCCCAGGCGGCGGTGCTGGCGCGGACCGACGCCGGCAGCCGGGGGTCGTTGGCGAGGAACCACAGGAGGCCCTGCTGGTAGGAGCGGTGGTCGTCGGTGATGGTCCGCCGTAGGGTGTGGCTGGCGGTCGGGTAGTCGTAGTTCGCGCCGATGAAGTCCGTGGAGAACGCGCCGTTGTTGTTGGAGTCCGTCTTGCCGTTGCCGACGCCACGGGCTGAGAAGAACGGCCCACGGTAGCCGGCCTGCACGTAGCGGTACACGATCTCGTAGTCGGCCGGATCGTAGCCGGCGGGCCGGGGGAACCGGATCCGGTCGGCCGCCCTGGTCAGGCACATGCGGAAGTTGTAGGCCTGGGTGCGCCCGTCGCCGGTGCCGGCCGGCGCGACCGGGGTCCGGGAGATGCCCGGCAGGATTCCGCTGCGCGGGCTACCGGGCACCACGTACGGATCGACGGACAGGCTGAACTGGTGTGCGGTGGACAGCTGCACCCCGTTGACCGTCTCGCCGTACACGCTGTTGGCCTCGCGACCGAAGGTGTGGGCCACGCCGGCGCTCGCCATCAGGTCGCCTTCGTACGTGGCGTCGAGGAACATCGAGCCGGCGAAGGTCCGCTCGTCGTGGACGGTGAGCGCCGTGATCCGGTTGCCCACTGTGGTCACCGCGACCAGCCGCGCTCCGAGGTAGACCGCAATCCCGTGCTCGGCGAGCAGGTCGTCGAAGACCTCGGCGGCCACGTGTGGCTCGAAGGCGAGCCGCGTTGGCGAGTCCGACGTGAGGGTGTTGCCGTGGCACTTGGCGTGTACCCGCCGATAGAACTCCCCGGCGATGCCGCCGATCGCGGCAGCGGTGCCCCGGTCCGTGAAGCCGAGACCCCCGGTCGTCATCCCGCCGATGTGGCAGCCCGGTTCAAGAATGACCGCGGTGCACCCCATCCGGCGCATCTGCACGGCGGCGACGATGCCGGCCGCCGTGGCCCCGTAGACAACCAGATCGGCGCGCACGACATTGGCGGTGTAAGCAGCCACCCCGTAACCGGCGGCCCCGGCTACGACCAGCGTGGATCCGCCGAGACGCAACAGTTGACGGCGGGTGAACGCGGGCGACACTTCTGGATGCTAAGGGACGCCGGCGCGACTGCCCCGCATCCTGGGACAGTCGCGCCGGGCGCGGTCAGGACGCGGCGCCCTGCAGGAGCCGCTGGCTGCGCACGGGTGCCAGCCCGTAGTTGTCGCGCAGGTTGGCGCCCTCGTACTCGGTGCGGAACAGGCCGCGCCGCTGCAGGATCGGCACGACGTGGTCGACGAAGTCCTCAAGACCCCGCGGCAGTACCGGCGCCATGATGTTGAACCCGTCGGCCGCCCCGTTGGAGAACCGGTGCTGGATCACGTCGGCGACCTGCTCCGGCGTGCCCGCGAAGGTCCAGTGCCCGCGCCCGCCGCCGAGCCGGCCGATGAGCTGACGCACCGTGAGGTTCTCCCGCCGGGCCAGCTCCACGATCAGCGTGTACCGGCTCTTCGCGCCCTCGATCTCGTCCTCGGTCGGCAGGTCGGCCGGCAGCGGCCGGTCCAGCGCCAGGTCGCCGGGCCTCAGCCGCAGCGCCTCCTCGAGCTGCCGGACCGCGTACACCGGGTTGATCAGGCGATCCAGCTCGGCCTCCAGCTCCTTCGCCTCCGCCTCGGTCGAGCCGATCGCCGGCACGATCCCGGGCAGGATCTTGATGGTGTCCGGGTCGCGGCCGAAACCGACCGCCCGCGCCTTCACGTCGGCGTAGAACGCCTGCAGGTCGGCGAGCGTCTGCTGGGCGGTGAACACCGCCTCGGCGTAGCGGGCCGCGAAGTCCTTGCCGTCCTCCGACGAGCCGGCCTGGACCAGCAGCGGCCGGCCCTGCGGCGACCGCGACACGTTCAGCGGCCCGGCGACCCGGAAGTGCTCGCCGACGTGGTCGGCGGCGTGCACCCGGTCGTCGGAGGCCCACACGCCGTGTTCCTTGTCGCCGACGATCGCGTCCTCATCCCAGCCGTCCCACAGCTTCAGCGCCACGTCGACGAACTCGGCGGCCCGGGCGTACCGGTCGCTGTGGTTGGGCAGCACCTCCAGGTTGAAGTTGCGCGCCGCGGCGAGGTCGGCGGTCGTGACGATGTTCCAGCCGGCCCGGCCGCGGCTCACGTGGTCCAGCGACGCGAATCGCCGCGCCAGGTTGAAAGGCTCGTTGTACGTCGTGGACATGGTCGCGATCAGGCCGATGTGCTCGGTGACCGTGGCGAGCGCGGTCAGCAGGATCGTGGGCTCCAGGACGGCGGCGGGCCGCCGGCCGACGGAGCCCCACAGCGACGGGCTGTCCGCCAGGAACAGCGAGTCCAGCTTGCCGCGCTCCGCGATGCGGGCCAGGTTCTGGAAGTGGGCCACGTCGACGGTGGCGTGCGGGTCGCTCCCGGGCAGCCGCCACGCCCCCTCGTGATGCCCGCTCTCCATGATGAACGCGTTGAGATGCAGCTTCCTATGGGCGGTCATGCCACTTCCTCCTTGACTCCCAGCGCGCCGAGCAGCTGGTAGCGGTACTCCAGGAACCTCGGGTCGCGATGCGAGCGCGGCTTCGGCAGGTCGATGGTCTGGTTGACGGCGATGCGGCCCGCGTCGAGCACGACGACCCGGTCGGCGAGCACGATCGCCTCGTCGACGTCGTGCGTGACGAGCAGGACGGCCGGCCCGTGCCGTTCGCACAGCTCCTGCAGCAGGGCGTGCATGCGGATGCGGGTCAGCGCGTCCAGCGCGCCGAACGGCTCGTCGGCCAGCAGCAGTTCGGGCTCGCGCACCAGCGACCGGGCCAGCGCGACCCGCTGCTGCTCGCCGCCGGACAGCTCGGCCGGCCAGGCCGACTCGCGCCCCGGCAGGCCCACCTCGGCGAGGATCTCCAGGCCCTTCTCGCGGGCCTTCGACCCGGACAACCCGAGCAGGACGTTGCGCAGGACCCGCTGCCACGGCAGCAGCCGGGAGTCCTGGAACACGGTGGAAACCGCCTCCGGCACGTCGATCGTGCCCTCGCCGGTCGCCGCGGTGCCCTGGTCGAGGCCGGCGAGGGCGCGCAGCAGCGTGCTCTTGCCGGAGCCGCTGCGACCCAGCAGCGCCACGAACTCGCCGGGCGCGATCTCCAGGTCCAGGTTGTCCAGCACGACCGTGTCGCCGAACCGGCGGGTCAGCTCGTGGACCCGCACCGCGGGCCGGGTCAGCCGCTCAACGTGCGTCGCCACGACAGCACCTTCCTTTCGAGTACGCGCAGGGCGGCGTCGGAGGCGAAGCCGAAGACGCCGTAGATGACCAGGCCGAGCACCACCACGTCGGTCTGGGCGTACTGCTGGGCCTGGAACATGAGGTAGCCGATGCCGCTCGTCGCGTTGATCTGCTCCAGGACGACGAGGCCGAGCCAGGAGCTGGTGACCGCGAGGCGCAGGCCGACGAACACGCCCGGCAGCGCGCCCGGGAGCACGACGAGCCGGATGTAGTCCCAGCGGCTCAGGCTGACCGTCTCGGCCAGCTCGACGTAGCGGCTGTCGATGCTGGTCAGGCCCGCGTACGTCTGGATGTACATGATCACCGCCACCACGACCGCGATGATCACGACCTTGAACAGCTCGCCGATCCCGAGCCACAGGATGACCAGCGGGATGAGACCGAGCGTCGGCACCGCCCGCTGCACCTGCATCCAGCCGTCGACGAACGCCTCACCGACCCGGTTGAGTCCCGCGATGAGCGCCAGCACGATGCCGGTCAGCGCGCCGATCGCGAAGCCCTGGCCGGCGCGCAGCAGCGAGACCAGGACGCTGTCGACCAGCGTGCCGTTCCCGGTGAGGTTCACGGCGCTGGTGAACACGTCCGCCGGTGCCGGCAGGATGCGCGGGTCCAGCGCGCCGGTGGCCGAGGCCACCCACCACACGGCGGTCACGGCCAGCGGACCGAGGATCCGCCCGTACGGGATGGGTCGCCCGAGTCCGAGCCGGCGGCGCGCCGGCGGGCGTACCACGTCATGGGTGATGTTGGCGGCGACCGTGGTCGCCGGCTTCGACAGGGTTGTCGTCGTCATGGCCTACTCCCGGTAGCTTTCCGGCGCGGCCTCGGCCGCGATGCCCTCGAACCGTCGGTCGAACAGGTCGGTGGCCTTCACCTGCGGGATGAAGCCGCCGGCGTGCAACAGGTCGGCGGTCTCCTGCTCCCACGCGATCGCCTTGTCCCACGAACGCGGGAAGGCGGGCTTGGGGTTGACCCCGACGATGCGGTCCCCGGCCTCCTTGGGGACCTGCTGGTCCTTGACGTAGTACGCGTCGACCCAGGCGTCCTTGTTCTCCCAGGCCCACACGGTGCCGTTCACCCAGAACGGGATGAACGAGCGCACGGCCGCGGCCTTGGCCGGGTCCTGCAGCACCGCGGTGGGGGCCCACAGCACCGACAGGTAGTCGACCGCGTTCATCGGGATCGCCTTGGCGCCGTCCTTGCCGTACTCGGTGAGGTACTTGGTGAGCACCGGCTCCCACAGCGGCGCCACGTCGATCTGCTTGCCCTGCAGGGCGGTGAGGAACTGGTTGCTGGTCAGCGGCACCAGCGTCACGTCCTTGTTCGACAGACCCAGTTCCTTCAGCGTGCGCAGCACGACGACGCCCTGCGCCTGACCCTGGGAGAAGCCGATGCGCTTGCCCTTCAGGTCGGCCAGGGTGTTGACGTTCGACCCGCCGACGGCCGCGAAGGTGTAGATCGGCTTGTTCACCGTCTGCACCGCCACGATCTTCGCGTCGTAGTTGATGGCCCGGGCCTGGATCGGCGGGACGCCCGCGTTGTTGGCCAGGTCGATCGACCTGGCGCGGAAGCCCTGGATGATGTCCGGCCCGGCACCCAGGTTGATCCACTCCTTCACGTGGAAGGGCAGCTTGTCGAGCTGGCCGGACGTCTGCAGCTGGATCTGCGTGGTACGGATGGAGATGGCCAGCTCGGTCCTGGGGTCGACGGTCGTCGGGAGCGCGGCGTCCGCGCCGAGCCTGCCCGTCGGGGCATCGTCGCCGCACGCGCTCAGGCCCAGCGCGGCGGCGCCCAGCAGAGAGCCGATGAGGAACGAACGACGGCCCAGGGTGGGCGTCACGGTTGGCGGGAGTGCCACGGGATATCTCCTGTCACGGGTCGACGGCAGCGACCGTCGGTAGGGCATGACCGTCCGGCCGACCAGGGGCCGGCGGCGGGTTCAGATGCGTCAGAGGGCGACGGCGCACACCGATGGGCGCGGCCGCGAAAGCGTTCACGAGGGACGGGCGAGGGCCCCGTCCGTCGGCATCAACAGGTGCTGCTGCACACCCGCTGGAAGTCGACGAAGCGGCGCCGGATGAGACGCTGGCTTCGCTGCATGGGGTCAGCCTAAGCCGGGATCGCGTGATCGAAACACCCAAATGTGAGATGCATCACCCTTTAAACCTATCGGCTTACTAGGGTTTATGGTCGAGGGACCGACTCCCACCGCAGCGAGGAGATTCGCCATGGCCCTCACCAGCCTTGCCCTCGACGTCCGCCGGATCGGCGGCCGCATCGGCGCCGAAGTCGCCGGCGTGGACCTGAAGTCCGACCTGGACGACGGCCTCGTCGCCGAGATCAACCGCGCGCTGCTGGAGCACAAGGCGCTCGTCTTCCGCAACCAGCACCTCGACGACGAGCAGCAGATCCGCTTCGCGTCCCGGTTCGGCCCGCTCACCTCGGCACACCCGACCGTGCCGTCGGTACAGGAGCAGCCCAACATCCTGCCGGTCGACGGCGAGGAGGGCGTGCGCGCCAACAACTGGCACACGGACGTCACGTTCGTGCAGACCCCACCGAAGATCACCACCCTGCGCGGGATCACCATCCCCGAGCACGGCGGCCCCACGCTCATCGCCAACACGGCGACCGCGTACGCCGACCTGCCCGAGCCGCTGCGGGCCCTGGCCGACAAGCTGTGGGCGGTGCACACCAACGACTACGACTACGCCCAGCCGCAGTTCGACAACGACAGGATGGCCGAGCACCGCAAGGTGTTCACGTCCCGCACGTGGCAGACCGCCCACCCCGTCGTGCGGGTGCACCCGGAGACCGGCGAGCGCGGGCTGTTCATCGGCGGCTTCGCGCAGCGCCTCGTCGGGCTGTCCACGACCGAGTCACGCGATATCCTGCGCCTGCTCCAGGCGTACGTGACGCGGCCGGAGAACGTCTTCCGCCAGCAGTGGCAGGTCGGCGACGTGGTGGTGTTCGACAACCGCATCACCCAGCACTACGCCCCGGACGACTACGGCACCCAACCGCGCCGCCTCAACCGGGTCACGGTCGCCGGCGACGTCCCGGTCGGCCTCGACGGCAGCCGCATCATCTCCGGCGACGACGCCAGCCACTACACCCCGACGGCTGCTTAGGGCCGGATGAGCCCAACATGTCGCCGCCGCGGGTCATTGAACGAATGCTGTGGCCGGAGCAAGCCGACGCTTGGACCGCTACGCAGGTAATTTCGCGCCGAGTTCCAGGCGTAACCGTCTAAACGCCGGCGGGTCCTGCGGTCCACCACCATCTGGGCCGCCCCCGCTCCCCGAACAGCTACCCGCTCGGGACCCGCCAACGTTTGGACAGTCACGTGGAGAACCCGACACCGCGATAACGCACGTCATTGTCCAAACGTTGGCCTACTCGGGTCTGCCCACTCATCACTGCCGCGCACCGCCGCTGATCAAGGAAGTGCGAAAGTTGCGCGCTACGCCAACCCGAGAACAACCCCTGAGATTCCGCCCCCGATGGCGCGTTGAGGTGCCATCGGGGGCGGTCATCCGTCGGTCAGCAGCCTGCGGTCAGCCGCGGCGCCACAGTTGGGCGTCCGTGCCGTTGCACGGGTAGAGCGAGATACGGGCGCCGTTCGCCGAGTTCCAGGCGTAGTTGTCCAGGCACATGTTCCCGGCGACGTTGCGCAGGGAGAACCAGCCGTTGCCGCGGTCCTGGATGTTCCACTGCTGCGCGGTCGACCCGTTGCACGGGTAGAGACCGACGTCGGCGTTCGACGCCGTGTTCTGGTTCAGGTCGTCCAGACAGGTGCCCGTGTTGCGGTTCTTGATCTCGTACCAGCTGACGCCCTTGTAGTTGAACTCCCACTGCTGGGCGTTGTTCTGGTTGCAGTCGTAGAGCTGCACCAGCGCACCCGGCGTGGTGTTGAAGTTGTAGTTGTCCACGCACCGGTTACTGAACTTGCCGCGGATGCCGGGCGCGGTCACGCTGCTCGGGATGGGCTGGCCGAAGAACGGGTCGCCGTTCTCGCGGAAGTAGAGCTGCTGCATCCGCGTGTGCCGGTTGGGGTCCGTCAGGGCGTCCGGCGTCGGGTTGGCGTAGTCGCGCGCGTGGTAGACGAGCATGTCCGTCACGTTGTCCTCGGCGATCGTGAAGCTGCCGTGGCCCGGGCCGTAGACGCCGTTCGCGGTCTGGAACACCGGGTTCGGGTGCTTGTACCAGGAGGACGGGTTCAACAGGTCCGACGTGTCCCAGGACGACAGCAGGCCCAGCTTGTACCGCGAGTCGGTCGCGGACGCGGAGTAGGCGATGTACACGCGACCGTTCTTGACCAGGGGCGACGGGCCCTCGACAACGCCGGCGACACCCTCCATCTCCCAACCGGCCGTGGGCCGGGCGATCTCCACCGCCGACCCGGTGATCCCGGTCGCGCCGTTCATCCTGGCGATGTACATGTGGCTGTTGTAGTTCGTGTTCGGGCTGTCCTGCGCCCACACGAAGTAGCGGACGCCCTTGTTGACGAACGACGCCGGGTCGAGCTGGAACGAGTCCCAGCCGGTGTTGAAGCGCGCCGGCGCGGTCCACGAGCAGGTCATCGGGTTGGCGCAGGTGTTGCGGATCCAGTACAGCCGCTGGTTGAAGTTGGCCGTGTTGGGCGACGCCGAGAAGTACATGTACCAGGCGCCGTCGTAGTAACGGATGTCCGGCGCCCAGATCCAGCCGCTCAGCGCGCCGCTCGACGGCGCGACGAACGCGTTGATGGTCGCGGCAGACCGGAGGCCCTGCAGCGTGGTCGCCCGGCGCAGTTCGACGCGCTTGTAGTCGGGGACCGAGGCCGTCATGTAGTAGTAGCCGTCGGTGTGCTTGTAGATCGCCGTGTCGGCGCGCTGCGAGATGACCGGGTTGGCGACCGTCACGAACTGGGCGGACGCCGGCTGCACGTAGACAGCCCATAGCGCGATGACCGCCACGAGTACGGCGGCCGCCTTCAGCCGACCTCCAGTGAATAGCCTCATTGGTCCACCCTGAGTCCGAAGCGGAGAGGCACAACGCCGCGACGGGAGCGCGGGGTTGTGAACGTTAACATCAACGTTTCACGACGGACATCACGCTGTCAATCGCAGCCTTCAATATCTCGAGGCCAATCGCCACGAAGCGGTCAGGTGGGCCATTCGCCGGTGACCTTGCGGACGCCGGTGGCGCCTGCGCGGTCGACGGCCGCCTTGACGACCGCGAAGATGGCGCCCTGCAGGGCCGCCGCCAGGAGGATCTCGCCCCACTGGCGTTCCTCGTCAGTGGCGTTGGGCGCGTCGTTGTCGCCCTCGACGACCTTCCACACCTGCTTGAAGATCAGCCCCGCGGCGGCGCCGGCCAGCATGCCGAGCACCATCCCGACGGGTTTGTACGCCAGTTTCGAGGTGTTCACGAACGCTCCTTGTCCCGTGCCTGCCAGGCGACCGCGCCGGCGACGGCGGCCGCGACGACCACACCAACGATGAGCAGCATCCGGCGCCGGCGGACCGACTCGACGGCCCGGGCCCGCAGGTGCGCGAACTCGCCGGTGACGCGGGCCTTCACGTCGCTCTTGGCCACCAGCGCGGACAGCGCCTCGGCCAGATCCGTACGCAGCTCGGATATCTCGCGGCGCAGCTCGTCCCGGGTGGGTGGCGGGCCGGGCTTGTCAGCGGGCAACCGCACGACCTCGGCCGAGGTCGAAGCCGGAGCCGCGGCAGAGAGCGAGGCCGCCGGCGGCCGCGCGAACCCGAAGCGGTCCGCATCTGGAGTCGTCATCGGTGCATGCTCCCCTTGATCTTGTTAATGTCGGCCTTCGCGCTGGCCAGCGCCTCCTCCGGCACCGGCGGCACGGACTTGCGCAGGCGGCTGCGTCCCACCAGCGCCAGCACGGCCGCGATGACGAACAGCGCGACGGCCACGATGAGCGCCGACAGCCACGGGGCCAGGACGGTCGCCAGGCCGAGGATGGCCGTGGTCACCAGGGCCGCGACGCCGAAGAACGCGAAGCCCGCGCCCCCGCCGAGCAGCCCGGCGCCCAGGCCGGCCTCCTTGCCCTTGTGGGCCAGCTCGAGCTTGGCCAGCTGCAGTTCGTCCCGGACCAGCCGGGACAGGTCATCGGAGGCCCGGCGGACCAGTTCCGCCACCGACGGCTCGGCGGCGTGGTTCACCCGGCTCGGTGTCTCGATCGCCATGGCATTCACTCTCCCTCGCAGGCCACTTGCCCCGGTGAGAATTGGTCAAAACGCGCCGGCCCGGCGGAATCGGCGCCCGCGTCCCGCGAAGGGGCCTGAGGGCCCGAATGTCGCAGGCCTTCCGCCTCGACCCCCTTTCCCGGCGTACGGTCAGGATGGAGATCCGGGACGCGAAGGGAGGCCTCGTGGAGGTCGTGAACGGGACGCCGTTGGGCGCCGACGAGCTGAAACACCTCGACGCGCACTGGCGGGCGGCCAACTACTTGTCGGTGGGCCAGATCTATCTCATGGACAACCCGCTGCTGCGGGAGCCGCTCCAACCGGAGCACGTGAAGCCCCGTCTGCTGGGCCACTGGGGCACCACGCCGGGCCTGAACATGCTCTACACGCACCTCAGCCGCGTCATCGCCCGGCGCGGGCAGGACATGATCTATGTGACCGGGCCGGGGCACGGCGGGCCGGGCCTGGTGGCCAACGTCTGGCTGGAGGGCACCTACAGCGAGGTCTACCCGAACATCGGCCGCGACGCGGCGGGCATGCAGAAGCTGTTCAAGCAGTTCTCGTTCCCCGGCGGCATCCCCAGCCACGTGGCGCCCGAGACGCCGGGCTCGATCCACGAGGGCGGCGAGCTGGGCTACTCGATCTCCCACGCGTACGGGGCGGCGTTCGACAACCCCAACCTGGTCGTTGCGTGCGTGGTCGGCGACGGCGAGGCCGAGACGGGCCCGCTGGCCGCCTCCTGGCACTCGAACAAGTTCCTCGACCCGACCGTGGACGGGGCGGTCCTGCCGATCCTCCACCTCAACGGGTACAAGATCGCAAACCCCACGGTGCTCGCCCGCATCGGCGACGAGGAGCTCTCCGCGCTCATGACCGGGTACGGGTACAAGCCGTACCTCGTCGAGGGGGATGACCCGGCGGCCGTGCACCAGCTGCTCGCGGCCACCCTGGACACGATCTTCGACGAGATCGCCGAGATCCAGCGCCGGGCCCGGGAGGAGGGCGTCACCGAGCGCCCCCGCTGGCCCATGATCGTCTTCCGTACCCCCAAGGGGTGGACCGGGCCGAAGGTCGTCGACGGCGTGCCCGTCGAGGGCACGTGGCGCGCCCACCAGGTGCCGCTGTCCGCCGCCCGGGGCGACGCCGCCCACCTCGCGGCGCTGGAGGAGTGGATGCGCTCCTACCGGCCCGAGGAGCTCTTCGACGACAGCGGCGCGCCCCAGCCCGTACTCACGCAGTGGTTGCCCACCGCGGACCTGAGGATGGGCGCGAACCCGCACGCCAACGGCGGCCGCTCCCCACGGTCGCTGGAGCTGCCCGACTACCGCGACTACGGGGTGAAGGTGCCCGTGCCCGGCGGGACCACCGCCGAGCCGACGCGGGTGCTCGGCGGCTGGCTGCGCGACGTGATGACCGCCAACGACAGGCACCGCAACTTCCGCATCGTCGGGCCGGACGAGACCGAGTCCAACCGGCTCGGCGCCGTGCTGGAGGTCACCGACAAGGTGTGGCAGGGCGAGATCAAGCCGGTCGACGCGCACCTGAGCAGGCACGGGCGGGTCATGGAGATCCTCTCCGAGCACACCTGCCAGGGCTGGCTGGAGGGCTACCTGCTGACCGGGCGGCACGGGCTGTTCTCCTGCTACGAGGCGTTCACCCATATCGTCGACTCGATGGTGAACCAGCACGCGAAGTGGCTCGCCGTGACCCGGGAGCTGGGCTGGCGGCGGCCCGTGCCGTCGCTGAACTATCTGCTCACGTCGCACGTATGGCGCCAGGACCACAACGGGTTCTCCCACCAGGACCCCGGCTTCGTCGACCACGTGATGAACAAGCGGTCCGAGGTCGTGCGGGTCTACCTGCCGCCGGACGCGAACACGCTGCTGTCCATCACCGACCACTGCCTGCGCAGCCGCGACTACATCAACGTGATCGTGGCCGGCAAGCAGCCGGGGCCCTCGTGGCTGGACATGGACGCCGCCGTGCTGCACTGCGTGCGTGGCCTGGGCATCTGGGAGTGGGCGTCCAACGACGACGGAGACCCCGACGTGGTGCTGGCCGCGGCCGGGGACATCCCGACGATCGAGGTGCTCGCGGCGACGTCGATCCTGCGGGAGTACCTGCCGGACCTGAAGGTCCGGGTCGTCAACGTGGTGAACCTGATGCGGCTGCAGTCGCCGAAGGAGCACCCGCACGGGCTGCCCGACGCCGAGTTCGACGCGATCTTCACGACGGACCGGCCGGTCGTGTTCGCCTACCACGGCTACCCCATGCTCATCCACCGGCTGACCTACCGCCGGACCGGCCACGAGCACCTGCACGTGCGCGGGTACAAGGAGGAGGGCACCACCACCACGCCGTTCGACATGCTGGTGATGAACGACATGGACCGGTACCACCTGGTCATGGACGTGATCGACCGGGTGCCGGGGCTGGCCCGCCGCGCCGCGACGGTGCGCCAGCAGATGGTGGACATCCTGGCCCGCCACCACGAGCACACCCGCCGCACCGGCGAGGACCTGCCGGAGGTCGTCAACTGGGAGTGGCGGCCCGCCTGAGAGTTCCGGGCCGTCCCCCTCGGTGGACGGCCCGAACCATAGGATCGCGGGCGTGAACCGCATCGGTGTCATGCTCCCCCGCGACCTTCCCGTCGACCAGGTGCTGCCGTACGCGGTGCGCGCAGAGCGGCTCGGCTTCGACGAGCTGTGGGTGGTCGAGGACCTCGGCTTCCGGGGCGGCGTCGCACAGACGGCCGCCGTCCTGGCGGTGACGGAACGCATCACGGTCGGCATCGGCATCCTGCCCGCCGGCGCCCGCAACGCGGCCTTCGCCGCGATGGAGCTGGCCACGCTGGCCCAGCTGTTCCCCGGCCGGCTCATCGCCGGCATCGGGCACGGCGTGACCGGGTGGATGCGCCAGGTGGGCGCCTGGCCGGCCAGCCCGCTCACCCTCCTTTCCGAGTACGCCACGGCGGTGCGCGCCCTGCTGCGTGGCGAGCCGGGGCCGGCCGACGGCCGGTATGTGCGGGTCTCCGGGGTCGTCCTCGACGAGGTGCCGAAGGTCGTGCCGCCCGTCGTGCTGGGCGTGCGCCGGCCGAAGTCGATCGCGCTGGCCGGGCGGGTCGCGGACGGGGTGCTGCTGGCGGAGCCGGCCGCGCCACCGTACGTCGCGACCACCGCGGCGCAGGTCAGCGGCGAGATCATCACCTACGACGTCGCGGCCGTCGCGGACGATGGGCGGGCCGCCCGCGACGTGGTCCGGCCCGGGCTGGCGTGGGTCGGCGACCCCGACTGGGCTCCCCACTTCGTCGGGCTGCCGTTCGCCGCCGACCTGGCAGGGTTCCGTGCTGCTTGCGCGGGGCCGGCGGCGTTCGCCGCCACCATGCCGGACGAGTGGGTGGCCGAGCTGGCGCTCGCGGGGACGCCCGACGAGGTGCGCGCCCGCATCGCCGCCCGGCACGCGGCGGGCGCGACCAGCGTCATCCTCGCCCCGGTCGGCCCCGACCGGCTCGCCGCGCTCACCGGTCTCGCGCGCGTCCTGCCCTGATGGCTGGCCCGCTCTCCCGGAGCCTGGGTACGACCGACGCGGTGCTCATCGGGCTCGGCTCGATGATCGGGGCCGGGGTGTTCGGCGCGTTCGCGCCGGCCGCCGCGGCCGCCGGCGGCGGGCTGCTCATCGGGCTGTGCGTCGCGGGCGTGGTCGCCTATGCCAACGCGACGTCGTCGGCCCAGCTGGCGGCGGCCTATCCCGTCTCGGGTGGCTCCTATGTGTACGGTCGGGAGCGGCTCGGCCCCTGGTGGGGGTATTTCGCCGGGTGGGCGTTCGTGGTGGGCAAGACGGCGTCGTGCGCCGCGATGGCGCTGACCTTCGCCGCGTACGTGGCGCCGCCGGCCTGCCGCGCGCCGGTGGCGGTGGCGGCGGTGGTCGTCCTGGCCGCGGTGAACTACCTGGGCGTGACGCGGACCGCGCGGGCCACCCGGATCATGGTGCCGATCGTGCTGGCGGTCCTGGCAATGGTTGTCGTGGCGATCTTCAGCAACGGTTCCGGTTCGGTTCCGGTTTCGGTCAGCCTGCCCCACGGGTGGTACGGCGTCGCCCAGTCGGCGGGCCTGCTGTTCTTCGCGTTCGCGGGTTACGCGCGCATCGCCACGATGGGCGAGGAGGTGCGCGACCCGGCGCGCGCGATCCCGCGCGCGATCGTGCTGGCGCTGGGCATCGCGCTGGTCGTCTACCTCGTCGTCGGGGTGTCCCTGCTGCTCGCGCTCGGCCCCGCCCGGTTGGCGACGTCGACCGCGCCGCTCGCCGACGCGGTGCGGGTCGCCGGCTGGGCCTGGGCGGCCCCGGTCGTGCGGATCGGCGAGGCCGTGGCGGCGCTCGACGCGTTGCTGGCCCTGCTCGCCGGCATCGGGCGCACGTCGCTGGCCATGGCGCGGGGCGGCGACCTGCCCGGCTGGCTGGGCGCCGTGCACCCCCGCTACCACGTGCCGCACCGGGCCGAGGTCGCGGTCGCGGTCGTCGTCTGCCTGCTGGTCATCGTCGTCGACCTGCGCGGCGCGATCGGGTTCTCCTCGTTCGGTGTGCTCCTGTACTACCTGGTCGCCAACCTGTCCGCGTTCACCCAGCGCGGCGCCGACCGGCGCTATCCCCGGTTCGTCCAGGTCGTCGGGGCCGTCGGTTGCGTCGGGCTCGCGGCGACCCTGCCGTGGCAGTCCGTGGTCGCCGGCCTGGGCGTGCTCGCCGCCGGCCTGGTGTTCCGTCTCGTGCGGCAGACGACGGTCCGCTGACCGTTCAGGACGTCACGTCGCGCCGCCGCAGCACGACGACCGCGGCGGTGACGGCGACGACGCAGTAGCAGCCCAGCGTGACCAGCGCCCGGGTGCTGCCCGGGCTGCCCGGGTCGGGGTCGAGCAGGCTCTCCAGCAACAGGCCGGGGAACCACCGGGTGGCCGGCCCCCAGGCCTCGCCGAAGACCTGCTCGACCGGCCCCGCCCAGCCGACCCCGACCGCCAGCGCCACCGGCAGGGACGGGACGAGCACCCCGATCGCCGCGCCGAGCAGGGCCCACCCGGTCACGGCCAGCATGACGAGGCCGTAGTCGCGGGCCATGCCGCGCAGCCCGGCGCCGGTGAACCACACGCCGACGTCGAGCCCGCGGCTGCCGGCGAACGCGACGGACGCGGCGACGCTGGCCGCCAGCGACACGGCCACCGCCACGGCGGCGAACGCGAGCACCGCGCCGAGCTTGCCGGCGAGCAGCCGGTGCCGGTCCGGTTGGCGCAGCAGCAGGGTGCGCAGCGTGCCCCGGGAGAACTCCACCCCGACCGCGCCGGCGAACACGGCGAGCAGGAACGCCCCGGCGAACGAGGCGGCCATGGTGAAGGCGAGGCTGCCACCGTCGGCGCGGGCGAACCCGTCCAGGACCGGCCCGTCCGCGTGGGCGCTGGCCGGCTGCGCGTTCAGGATCCCGGCGGCGGCCGAGCCGACCGCGAACAGGATCGCCGCCACGGCGGCGAGCGTCAGCAGGCGCGGGCGCGCCAGCTTGATCAGTTCCGCCCGGAACGCGCGCCTCACCCCGCACCCCCGATCAGCGCGAGGACCTGGTCCTCCAGGGACGGCCGCTGTTCCCGCAGCCCGGCCAGCACGATCCCACGGTCGTGGGCGAACCGGTTGACGTGCGCCCCCAGCGACGGCGCGTCGCGCCCGTCGAGGTCGACCGCGACCTCGTCCCCGGCGCGGTCGACGGTGTGGCCGGCCGTGGTGAGCAGGTCCGCCAGCCGCGCCGCCTCCGCGTGGTCCGCGGCGAGCGCCACCAGTCGGGCGCCGGCCCGCGCGGCGAACTGCGCGGTCGGCCCCTGGTACGCCAGGGTGCCCCGGTTGATGATGATCAACCAGTCGCAGACCTGCTCGACCTCGCCGAGCAGGTGCGACGAGACCAGGATCGTCCGCCCCTGCGCGGCGATCGCGGCGATGATCTGCCGCATCTCGGCCATGCCGGCCGGATCGAGCCCGTTGGTGGGCTCGTCCAGGATCACCAGCTCGGGGTCGCCGAGGAGAGTGGCGGCGATGCCGAGGCGCTGCTTCATGCCGAGGGAGTAGCGGCCGTAGCGGTCGTCGCCCCGCGCGGCGAGGCCGACCTCGGCCAGGACGGTCGGGATGCGGGCCGGGTCGTGGCCGCCGATCGTGGCGAGTACGCGCAGGTTCGCCGCCCCGGTCAGCGCCGGGTAGAAGCCGGGGCCCTCGACCAGCGCGCCCACGCGACGCAGGTACGCGCCCGGCCGGGAGATCGGCTCCCCCAGCACCTCGGCGGTCCCCGCGCTCGGCCGGATGAGGCCCAGCAGCATCGACATCGCCGTGGTCTTGCCGGCGCCGTTGGGCCCCACGAACCCGGCGACGACGCCGACCGGGACGTGCATGGTGAGGCGGTCGACGGCGGTACGGCCGCCGTACCGCTTGGTCAGGCCGTTGAGGGCGACCGCCGGATGTGGTGTGTCTGTCATGACGTCCAGCCTGGTCGCGCGACGGCGCCGCGTCGTCGGGCCGGTGTGGAGATCGCGCCTACGTCGGGTGTGTACCCGGGTGGACCAGGCCGCACTGGTACGCCAGCACGACGAGCTGGGCACGGTCGCGCGCGTTCAGCTTCGTCATGGCCCGGCTGACGTGGGTGCGCACGGTCGCCGGGCTGACGAAGAACTCCGTGGCGATCTCGTCGTTGGACCGTCCCTCGGCGACCCGGACCACGACCTCCCGTTCCCGCCCGGTCAGCGCCGCCATCGCGGCGGGTACGGCGTCGTCGCGGGCCGGGGTCGGCGCGACGAACGAGGCGATCAGCCGGCGGGTCACCCCGGGCGACAACAGGGCGTCACCGGCGGCCACCACGCGGACCGCCCGCACGAGCTCGGCCGGCAGGGTGTGCTTGACCAGGAACCCGCTCGCGCCGGCGCGCAGGGCGTCAAAGACGTACTCGTCCAGGTCGAACGTCGTCAGGATCAGCACCCGGACGTCGGCCAGGCGCGCGTCGGTGGCGATGCGCCTGGTCGCGGCGATGCCGTCGATGCCGGGCATCCGGATGTCCATGAGCACCACGTCCGGCACCGTCTCGGCCACGACCGTGACGGCCGCGAGCCCGTCCGCGGCCTCCCCCACCACCTCGATGTCCGGCTCAAGCTCGAGCAGCGCCCGGAACCCGGCGCGGACCAGGACCTGGTCGTCGGCCAGCACGACGCGGATCATCGCGGCGCCGGCCAGTGCGCGACGACCGCGAAGCCACCGCCCGGGCGTGGGCCGGCCGACAGTGACCCGCCGGTCGCCTCGGCCCGCTCCCGCATCCCGGGGATGCCGACCCCGGAGCCCGCACCGGGCGCCGCCGCGCCCCCGTCGTCGGTCACCTCCACCCGCAGGCCGCCGCCCTCCCCGTAGGTCACCGCCACCCGGGCGTTCGCGGCGCCGGCGTGCCGGGCCACGTTCGTGAGCGACTCCTGAACGATCCGGTACACCGCCAGGGCGACCGGCGAGCTGACCGCGTCCGGCGCCGGTTCGACCAGCAGGTCGACCGCGGTGCCGGCCGACTCCGCGGTGCGCACCAGGTCGGCCAGGTCGGCCAGGCCGGGCGTGGGTGCCGTCGGCGCACCGTGGCGCAGCACCCGCACCATCGTGTTGAGCTCGTCGAGGACGTCCCCGCTCACCTTCCGGACCACCTCCAACGCCTCCTTCGCCAGGTCGGGGCGCACGTCGATCACCTGCCCCGCCATGCCGGCCTGCACGTTGATGGCGGCCATCGCGTGCGCGACGGTGTCGTGCAGGTCGCGGGCGAGCCGCAGGCGTTCGTCGCGCGATCGCGCCTCCGCCGTCAGGCGGTCGCGTTCCAGCCGCGCCGCGCGCCGGTCGCGCATCCCACGCACCGCGTCCGCCGCGAACACCGCCGCCGCGGACCATCCGACGAACGCCACGTCCACCAGGCCCGGACCGCCGTCCGCCACGGCGCCGGCGACGACCACCACGGCCGCCAGGCCCGCCGCGACCGGGTAGGCGAGCCGCCGGGAACGGGTCGCGCCGAGCGCGTAGACCGTGGCGAGCGCGGTCAGCAGCACCGGGCCGTCCGGGTAGTGCCGGCCGGCGTACACGGCGAGGGCGACCGGCACCACGGTCGCGGCGAGGGGCCACCGCCATGCCGCGGCGACGGCCACGCCCGCGCCCACGGCCACCACCTGGGCGAGCGCGTCGGCGGGCCGCTCGCCGGCGTCCGGCGGCACCTTCGCCGTGCCGACGACGACCAGGGCCGTGCCCAGCAGCCAGCCCGCCGCCCGGACCAGGGTCGCGATCGTCACCGGCCCATCCTGCATGCCGGCGGGCACTGCCGGCATCCGCACCACGTTGAGATCGCGGGCTGTCGGTTGTCGGTGGTGGGTCGTAAGGTCGCCGCCATGTCGACCGCAACCTATACATACCTGCGCCCGTCCGGCCTCGCCGACGGCGGGCTGACGCTGCAGACCTCCGGCGGCGTGGCGCAGCGCGAGCCCGTCGCGCACCCCCGGTTCTTCAGCGGTTTCGTCACCACCGCCGAGCCGGTGGCGGCCGGCCTGCTCGCGGTCGCCGAGGTGGCCCGCACCCGCTACTTCCAGCCGTTGAACCCGCGCAGCCTCGACCCGGTGGTCACGGGCAGCCGCGACCGGCTGCGCTTCGAGTCGTTCTCCGGCTGCTGCGGCGTCTACGCCCGGATGGACGTGCTGCCCGCCGCGCTCGACGGCGAGACACCCGATCACGGCACGACCAATGTGGACGTCAACGCCCCGTTGCGCACGGCGCTCGCCCGGGTCGCCGGCTCGTCCGCCCTGCGCCTCGACGTCGGCCCCGACGACCTGACCGTGACGACGATGCACGGCAGCGTGGTGGAGAAGAAGGTGCCGCTGCCGACCCGGTGGCTGCGCGGCTTCGCCGAGGTGCAGGTGATCGCGTCACGGTTCGACCCGCGCATCGAGGTGTCCGCCGCCGAGGCCACGGCGTTCCTGCGCCGCGTCGCCTCCCCCACCGACCGCACGGTCCTGTGGGTGGTCCCGTCGGGCCGCTCGCTGCGCCTCACCTCGCGACCCGTCCCCGGCGCCGTGTGCCTGCCCGGGCAGGGCCGGTTGGCCGCGCTGCGGCCGCTGCTGCGGTTCGCGACCACGCTGCGCGCCTACGGCCCGCCGGTGACCGCCGGCAGCGCGCCTGTGGCGAGCACCTGGGAGCTGCAGACGCCCACGGTCCGGGTGTCGCTGACGCTGTCGCCGGAGCCCGCGCGCGGCTTCTCCGGCGAGGGCGCCGTGCTCACCGCGCTGGCCACCGACGAGGCGCAGGCCGACGCCGACCTGGTCGGCGTCCTGCTGGCGTGGGATCCGACGGTCGACGTCGACGCGCTCGCCGCCGGCTCGGCCCTGCCCGCCGACCGGGTCCGCGCCGCGCTCACCCAGCTCGGCACCGCCGGCCGGGTCGGCTACGACGTGTCCGAGGCGGCGTACTTCCACCGTGTCCTCCCCTACGACGCGGCGGCCGCCGCGAAGCTCAACCCCCGCCTGATCGGGGCACGCCAGCTGGTCGCGGGCGGCGCGGTCGAGCTCGGCGACAACACCGCCCGGGTACGCAGCGGCGACGAGCGCTACGACGTGACGATCGTCGACGGCTCCCCGGCCACGTGCACGTGCCCCTGGTGGGCGAAGTACCGCGGCGGCCGCGGCCCCTGCAAGCACGCCCTCGCCGTCGGCATGGTCCTCACCGGCGACCGCGAAGAGGTGCACGCATGAGCGACGTGTTCGCCAAGGAAGTCATGGTGCTCGTCGGTAAGGGGAAGACCGGCGAGGTCATCGAGGCGATGCGCGGGGCCACCGCCGAGCAGCGGAAGGCCGTGGCGGCCGCCGTGGTGGAGGAGGTCGGCAAGTACGACCAGTGGGAGGCGTACCAGCGCCGGCAGAAGGTGCGGGCCGCCATCGTGGCGCGGGCCGCGAGCCTGCCCACCGCGAACCAGGTGGCGACCTGGCTGGGCCGGCGCACCTGGGGCATGGTCGACATGGACGTACCGGCGGTCGTCACGGTCCTGACGCAGCGGGAGGTGCCGTGGCTACCCGAGGTGGCGCAGCGCCTCAACGACGGCATGACCTCCCGCAACCGCGATGACCGCTGGCCCCTCATCGCGGCGCTCGTACGCGCGACGGGCGTCCCGGTCCCGACCGGGGACCAGTTCGTGCTCGGCTGGCTCGAGTCGATCTTCGATTGGCAGCACACCCGCGAGCGGGGGGCACGCGGGGCGCTGCGCGACGACCCGTTCCGCGAGTCGTTGCTGCCCCGGGTCTTCGAGGTGGACGACGCCGGCGCGATCATGACGCCCAACTCCTGGATCGTGAGGTACGAGCAACGCGACCTTGCCGACCTCGGCGTGCTGGCGTTCGCCGAACTCGCCGAGGAGGGCCTGGTGGAGCGGGCGATGCTGCTCGACGGCTGCCTGAGCCGGTTCCTCAAGGGCGACCGGCCCGCCTCGATGGGCGCCTTCGTGGCGCTCCACGACGCCCTCGCGCCGACGCTCGACGAGATCGCGGAGCGGCACGAGGACTACGCCCGCGTGCTGCCCGTCGCCTCTGGGCCGGTGGCGACCCTCGCGCAGAAGGCGCTGCGCGCCCTCGACGACGCCGGCCGCCTCGACGCGGAGGTCGTCCTGCAGGCCGGGCGGGACATCCTCTTCCGGCCCGAGCGCGGGCTCGTGCGTACGCAACTGTCCTGGCTGGACCGCACGGCCAAGCGCCGGCCCGCGCACGCCGCCGACGTCGTCCGGGTGGTCGCGGGCGCGTTCGGCTATCCCGCCCTGGACATGCAGGAACGCGCCCTCGCCATCGTCGGCCGGCACCTGGGCGCCTGCGACGCCGACGTGCGGGCCGAGCTGGCCGGCGCCGCCGGGTCGCTCGAGGCGGACCTGGGCGCCCGCGCCCGCGAACTGCTGGGCGTCGGTTCTGTCGACGTGGTCGCCGGGTCGTGGGACGACCCGGCACCGCCCGCCGGGGCGCCGGCGCGGCGACCCATGCCGGCGCCGATCGCGTCGCCGGCCGAGCTGGCCGCCGAGGTGACGGCCCTGCTGAGCGGCGGCGCCGACGCGGTCGCGTGGGAGCGGGTGCTGGCCGCGACCGTGTCGCTGGCGGGCGACCGGGCGGCGCTGCACGACTGTCTGCTGCCCGTACTCGAACGTGGTGTTTCGTATTTTCACCGGTCGCATCTCGACCACGTGGTGCTGGAACAGTTCCTCGGCCTGACGCTGCGCGCGGTCATCCACGAGCCGGTGCAGGACAGCTGGCGGGCGGTCGTCGAGACGATCGGCTGGCTCGCGACCACGGACAAGCCGCAGGAGAAGACCTGGCGCAACGTGCCCGCCCCGCACTTCCTGCTCATCCGGCGGGTGGCCGAGATCGGGCACCGGATCGACCGGCAGCCCGTTCCGGCGCTCGTCGCCACGCCGACCAGCACCACGGGCCACGTTGACGCGGCCGTTCTCGTCGAGCGGATCGAGGCCGCCGAGCGGGCCGGCTGGGAGCCGTGGCCGGTGGACTTCGCCCAGGCGCTGCTGCGCCTGCCGCGCGAGGCCGATCCGGAAGCGGCGGCACGGGCGGCCCGGCTCACGTCCGCCGCCGGCCGCCGGCTCGCCGCCCGCCTGGCCGCCGGACCACCGGCGGATCCCGTGGTCGAGCGGGCCGTGCGCAGACGCGTCCGCCACTGGTGGACGTCCCAGAACGCCGAGCGGGAGATGCCGATCATGCGCCTCCTCCCGGGCGAGTCGACGGGCGACCCGACGTACGACGCGCTGTTCCACACCGCCAGCGCAGGGGAGCGTTGGCCGAGCTGGTCCGGCAGCCAGCCCCTCTGGCCCGCGGTCCTGCCGTCACACCGGGAGGTCGTCGCCGCGCACCTGCTGCCCGACCTCGCGATCGGGGCTGAGCTCGGCAACGACGACCCCGCCCGGGCGCTGCCCGTCGTCGCCGAGTGCGCCGGGCCGTGCGGTCCGGCGACGGCCCTGGCCCTGGCGTACGCGCTCGGGTCGGCCCGGGAGTCGACCCGCATCACCGGGGTGGACGCGGCTCTCACCCTGGCCGCCACCGGTGACCTCGACGGCACGGCGATCGGCGACGCGCTCGCCGCCCAGCTCGCGGCGGAGACGACCAAGGTCGTACGGGTGGTCACGGCGCTGACGGAGCTGTTCAACGCCGGCCAGTCCGCCGCCGCGTGGGCGATCGCCGCCCGGATCCTCGCGGCGGTCCTCCCGTCGCCGAAGGCACCGCCGGGCACCCCGGACCTGCTGGCGCTCGCGTCGCGGGCGGTCGCCGGCCGCACCGACGTCGCGCCCCTGCCGGAACTCGGCCCGGTCGCCGCCCGCACCGGCAGCAGCCGCCTGGTCACCGAGGCCCGCCGCCTGCAGCGTCTGCTGCCCTGACCGCGCACTGCGGCGGGAAACCGCCCCGGGAAGGGCCGTTCCCCGCCGCGGTCGCGGGTTACTGCACCGGGATGTCGCCGTTCTGGCCCCATTGGACGGTCCGGAACAGGCGGGCGTGGAAGTTGCCGTTCGAGGGGCGCCAGACCGCGATGTCGGCCATGCCGTCGCCGTCGAAGTCGCCCGTGATCGGCTTGTCGCCGGCCTGGCCCCACTGGATGTTCCAGAAGAGGCGGGCGTACCGTGCCGTCCGACGGGCGCCACACGCCGACGTCCGTCACGCCGTCACCGTTGCAGTCGGCGTGCACCGGAACGTCGCCACTCTGACCCCACTGCACGGTCGCGATCCCGTTGACGTACCAGGTGCCGTTCGGTGTCCAGCGGCAGGCTGCGCTGGTTGACCCGGTCGAGGCCCCAGCTCGCGGCGGTCTCCTCGACCGAGACGGTCACGTCCGCCTCGACGTAGGCGACCGCGGGGTCGCTGCGGACCTCGGCGAGCGCCGCGTCGGACAGCTTCGCGGAGAAGCCGTTGATCGACTTACCGTCCTTGTGGGCGATGCGACCGCCCCGACCCTTGGCGCCGTCCTCGACCCGCTCGCCGACGGTCGCGCTCGTGCCGTCCTTGTAGACGACGATGTACTGGCCCGCGACCACGTCGCGGCCGGCCGGCACCTTCAACGGCGCGAGCGCGCCACCCCCGGGTCGGCCAGTGCCGGGGTCGCCGTGGCCGCCGAGGCGATGACCAGGGCGCCGACCAGCAATGCCCGCGCCAACCTGACTTGTCGAATCCGCACACGTCCTCCTTGGTGAGTCCGGTACGGCACACGTGCCGTACCGGGGCCGTCACGGCCAGAGACTAATGCTCATGAATCGATGCGTCCGAAGCCGGGGATGTTGGACGGGGTCGGACGGTGAAAATCGGACATGCACGGATCCGTCGTGATCGGCTACGGTGGCGCGACACGACTGGCTTAGGGGGACTCGCCGTGCCGAAGCGCATCCTGCACCTGTCCGACCCGCACCTGACCGCGAGCGGTTTCGACGAGGACGGTGTGGCCAGCACCGCGGCGCTGGAACGGATCCTGTTCGACGCCCGGTTCGTGCCGGACCTGGACCTCGTCGTCGTCACCGGCGACGTCGCCGACGACGGGTCGGCGCAGGGCTGTGCCGAGGTGCGTGCCCGGGTCGGCGCGTTCGCCGCCGAACGCGGCATCCCGCACGTCTACTGCACCGGCAACCACGACACCCGCGACGGCTTCGGCGTCGCGCTCGGCACCGGCCACTTCGACGGCGGCGGCGCCGGCGTCGGCGAGCCCGGCCCCGCCGGCGAACGTGCCGCCGTCAGCCATGTCGGCGATCTGCGTGTGATCACGCTGGACAGCCTCATCCCGGGCCAGACCCACGGCGTCGTCTCCGACGCGCAGCTGGCCTGGCTACGGGAGATCCTCGCGACCCCGGCCGACGGCGGGTCGATCGTGTTGCTGCACCACCCGCCCATCGCCCCGTCGCCCCAGCTGGCCGCGGCCGGCCTACGGAACCCGGACCAGCTCGGCGACGCGATCGCGGGCACCGACGTGCAGGCCGTCCTGTGCGGCCACTTCCACCTGCAGCTCTCCGGCACCCTGCGCGGCGTGCCGGTCTGGGCCACGCCGGGCATCGTGACCCGCATCGACCTGACCGCTCCCGCGCACGTCATCCGGATCGTGAAGGGCGCGGGGGCGTCAGTCGTGGAGCTCGGCGGCCCGAGCTCACCGCTGTGCTACACCCTGCAGGCCCGCGACCCGGAAGCCGGCGCCCTGATCCTCGAGATCGACACTGTCACCGGCGATCGCGTCACCGACGCCTGACCTGCCCGACGGGGCTGTTCCGCTATGGCCGGTTGTATATATCGGCAAGACGTATATTCTCTGTCCATGGCAGACCTGACACTGACCGAGCCGGCCTTCCTGGTCCTGACCGCGCTGGCCGCCGGCCCGCAGCACGGCTACGGCGTGATCGAGGACGTGTCCCGCATCTCGGAGGGGGACGTGCGGCTGCACGCGGGGACGCTCTACGCGGTGCTGGACCGGCTCCGCACCGGGGGGATGATCGAAGTGGACCGGGAGGAGATCGTGCAGTCACGACTGCGGCGTTACTACCGGCTGACCGGCGCCGGCGCCGAGCGGCTCACCGTCGAGGCGCAACGCCTCCAGCGGCACGCCAAGGCCGCCGACCGCCGGTTGCGGCAACTGCGCGCGGCGGGAGGTGCCGCGTGAGCGAGAAATTGGAGCGCCGCTACCGCCGCCTGCTCGCGTGGTATCCCGAGAACCACCGCGAGGAGTACGGCGACGAGATGCTCGCCGTGCTGCTGACAGGCGCCGCCGAGGGACAGACCCGGCCGAGGTTCGGCGAGACCGTCGACGTGCTCCGCGCCGCGCTCAGCGCGCGGGTCGCCACCGGCTCCGCGGCGCTGAAGGACCGCCGGTGGGCCGACGCGTCGGGTGCGCTGAGCGTGCTCGTGCCGTTGGCGCTGCTCGCGGCGTACCTGGGGCCGATGCTCGCCAGAGCCGTGTGGCAGGTGCGCACCGAGATGGTGACGGTCGCGTTCGGCTTCCGGCCGCACGTGTGGGTGGTCACCCTGGTGCTGCTGACGATGGCGGTGGCGGCGCTGCTGGGCCGGCGGGTCATCGCGGCGTTGGCGGCCTGGGCCGTGACCGGCCTCCTCGCGACTCAGGCGGCCATCACCTACGTCAGCTACCCGGTGGACATGCTCCAGATGGTGCCGGTCGTCGTCCTCGTCGCCGTGACGGCGGCCGCGCTCACGGTGTCCGGCGTGGGCCGGGGCGGCCTGGCCACGCTCGGCCACAGGCAGACCATCTGGTACGTCCTGGCCCTGCTCCTCGTTGGACTGACACCGGCGATCACGCCGCTGACCGCGCGGATCGAGCAGTTTCCGGGCGGCTACTCGGCGATGCTGTGGCCCGGCGGCCTCTACTTCATGGACCCCGTCCTCTCGCGGTACACCAATGGGGACGGCCTGAGCTTCATCGCGGTGCCCGTGCTCCTCGTGGCCGCCATCCTCGGCCTGACCGCCCTCGCGCGCACTGCCGGGCCGGTCCGTCGCCGGCTGGTCGTCGCCGTCGCCCCGGCGGTGTCCATGGTCCCGCTCATCGACACCGGCTTCGCGGGGTACATGGTGTCGACAGTCCGGTTCGACCCGCCCGTGCCGCTGGTGACCGGGCAATGGGTGGTGCTGGCGGTGGCGCCGCTGCTCGTGTTCGCCATCGGCGCCGCGTGGGTGCAACGGCACGAGAGCACACTGCAGCTCGTCGAGCTGGGCCGGGCCGCGCGGCGCGCGGCCCGGAAGACGACGGACGGCTAGGACAGCAGCGGCCAGGAGCCGCCGAGCACGGGATCGAGGGCGGCACGGGCGGCGTCGAGGAACGCCGGCCGGGCCGCCCCGCCCAGCTTCTCCGGCAGCACGCCGAGCAGCGGCGCGGCCGCCACCCCGGACAGGTCGGCGAGGTTGCAGGCGGCCGCCAGGTCGGGCCCGGCCGGGAAGCTGCCGACGACCACGCCGAGGCAGTCCAGGCCCCGCACGCGCAGCGCCTCGCAGGTCAGCGCCGTCGCGTTCAGCGTGCCGAGCCCGGCCGCGGCGACCACCAGCACCGGCGCGCGCAGCTCCATGGCCAGGTGGCCCAGGTTCGTGCCCACCTCGTCGAACCACACGAGCAGCCCACCGGCCCCCTCGACCAGCACCAGGTCGTGCGTGGCGGCGAGCCCTCGCACGCCCGCGACCACCTCGTCGAGGTCGATCGGCGCCAGGCCGGCCCGGCGCGCGGCCGTGGCCGGGGCGAGCGGATCGGGGTAGCGCGCGTACTCCACGCAGGTCACGTCGCCCGCCAGGCGGGCGACGTCCGCGAGGTCGCCCGGCTCCCCCGCCGCGATGCCCGTCTGGGCCGGCTTGACCACCGCGACGGTCGCGCCGTCGGCCAGGGCCAGGGCCGCGATCGCGGCCGTGGTGACGGTCTTGCCGACCTCCGTGCCGGTGCCCGTGACGACGAGGATGCCGCGGTAGCTCGTACTCCCCACGGTCAACCCTCCGATGCCGCGCGGCGCACCGCGGCGGTGATGCGCGCGAGGTCCGCGTCGTCCGTCACGAACGGCGGCATGGTGTAGATCAGGTCGCGGAAGGGACGCAGCCACACGCCCTCGGCGACGGCGGCGGCCGTCGCGGCGGCCATGTCGACGTCGTGGTCGAGCTGCACGACGCCGATGGCACCGAGCACCCGCACGTCACGCACACCGGGCAGGTCGCGCGCGGGCGCGAGGCCCTCGACCAGACCGGCCTCGATGCGCTTCACCGACCCCGCCCAGTCAGTGCTCAGCAGCAGGTCGACAGAGGCGTTGGCGACGGCCGAGGACAGCGGGTTGCCCATGAACGTCGGCCCGTGGGCCAGGACGGGCAGCTCGCCCCGGGAGATGCCGGCGGCGATCTCCGCGGTGCACAGCGCGGCGGCCATGCTCAGGTATCCGCCGGTCAGGGCCTTGCCGAGGCACATCACGTCGGGCGAGGTGGCCGCGTGGTCGGCGGCGAACAGCGCCCCGGTGCGACCGAACCCGGTCGCGATCTCGTCAAAGATCAGCAGAACGTCGTGCTCGCGGGTCACGTCGCGCAGCAGGCGCAGGTATGCGGGGTTGTGGAATCGCATGCCGCCGGCGCCCTGGACGACCGGCTCGACAATGACCGCGGCCAGTTCGTGGGCATGCGCGGCGATCAGGGCTTCCAGCGAGGCCGCATACGTGTCGTCGAGCGGGGCGCCGAAGCCCGCCGGCGGCTCCGGCGCGAAGATCTGCTCGGGCAGGACGCCGGTCCAGATGCGGTGCATGCCGCCGTCGGGGTCGCAGACGGACATGGGGTGGAACGTGTCGCCGTGGTAGCCGCCGCGCCAGGTGAGCAGGCGGCGCTTGGCGGGGCGGCCGGTCGAGCGGAAGTACTGCAGGCACATCTTGACGGCGACCTCGACGGACACCGAGCCGGAGTCGGCGAGGAACACGTGCCGCAGCGGCTCCGGGGTGATCTCGACCAGGGTGGTGGCGAGGCGGACGGCCGGCTCGTGGGTCAGCCCGCCGAACATCACGTGGCTCATGCGGCCGAGCTGGTCCTTCACGGCCTCATCGAGGACCGGGTGGCGGTAGCCGTGGATCGCCGCCCACCACGACGACATGCCGTCGACCAGCTCGTCGACGCCGCCGACGGGCTCCGCGAGCCGCAGCCGCACGCCCTCGGCCGACGCGACCACGAGCGGCGTCGACGTGCCCGGCATGGGCGCGTAGGGGTGCCAGACGTGCGCGCGGTCCAGTTCGATCAGGTCGCGAGGTTCCACCCGCCAGACGCTAGCCCACGAAGGCTTGTCAATGTCCGCGCGGCCGGCTTCCGGAACGCGTTCAGGCGATGAAATCGATTGACTTCGATTTTATAGTCCCGCCATGGTTGTTACCGAACGGATTCCTGTCCCTTTTCGTGGCGGCGACGCCGGCGAGGGCCCGCTGACCTGGGCGCAGCGCGACGTGGTCGAGGTGATGGCCCGCACCGGCCGCACCATGAACATCGGCGGGGCGGTGCCGCTGCCGCCGGGCGAGACGATCCGGGACGTGACGACCCTGTTCCGCTTCCTGGTGGAGCGGCACCCGTCCCTACGTACCCGCGTGCGGGTCGCCGACGACGGCACGCTGCGCCAGGTCGTGTCCGCGGCCGGCGAGCTCACCCTCGAGATCGTGGACGTCGCGGACGACGACGACCCGGCGGAGGTGACCGAGGCGACCCGGGTCCGCCACCAGCTCGCCCACTTCGACCGCGAACACGAGTGGCCCGTCCGGATGGCCGCGATCCGGCACCGGGGCGCGCTCACCCACCTCGTGGTGATGTACCACCACCTCGTCGTCGACGGGTTCGGCCTCGGCGCGCTCGTGGCGGACATGGTCCACCTGGACCGCGCCACCGGCACGGCCACCGCGCCGCCCGCCGGCACGACCGCGCTGGAGCTCGCCGAGCGCCAGGCCACCCCGGCCGAGCAGCGCCACAGCGCCCGGTCCCTGCGGCACTGGGAGGCGCTGCTGCGGGCGATCCCGCCGCACCGCTACACCGGCCCGAGGACGCCGGAACAGCCCCGGATCTGGGAGTTCGACGGGACGTCGCCCGCCATGCTGCTGGCCGCCCGCGCGATCGCGGCGCGCACCGGCGCCCCGACGAGCGCCGTGCTGCTCGCCGCCGCGGCGGTCGCGCTCGCCGCCGTCACCGGCGTGCGCCCGAGCGTGCTGCAGGTGCTGGTGGGCAACCGGTTCCGGCCCGGGCTGGCCGAGGCGGTGAGCAACGTACGCCAGTTCGGGCTGTGCGTCATCGACGTGACCGGCCCGTTCGACGAGGTCGTCGGCCGGGCGCGGGCGGCGGCGATGTCCGCGTACAAGCACGGCTACTACGACACGGTCGCCCACCTGGAGCTGCTCGACCGGATCGGCGAGGAGCGCGGCGCCGAGATCGACATCTCCTGCTACGTCAACGACCGGCGCGGCCCCGACCGGGAGGAGACCGGCCCGGCCCCGACCGCGACGGACGTGTGCGCCGCGCTGGCCCGTACGCGGTGGCGCTGGGGCGTGCGTGAGGACACCTACGACGGCACGTTCTACCTGCACTTCGAGGACGTACCCGACGCGGTCGAGCTGGCCATCTTCGCCGACACGGGCTTCCTGGCACCCGAACGGATCGAGGCCTGCGCCCGCGCCATGGAGGCCGTGGTCGTGACGGCCGTCCTCACGCCGGCGGAACCGTGATCTCTCCCTTTACGCTGCCGAAGTTGATCGTGCCCGGCCGGACGGCGAACGCCTGGCCGGGCTCGACCAGCCGGGCCTCCTCGCCGGTCGGCTGGGCGAACCACGCCGTCGTCGACTTGTTGCGCAGCACGACCCCGCTCGGCACCCGCGGGTGCACCTCGACGAGCGCGGCGGCCGTGTCGAAGTCGCGGTCGACCCCCAGGTGCGCGTTGCTGACCATCGCGTTGGGCACCAGGAGCACGGTGCTGCGCCCGCCGCGCAGCCGCAGGCTGGGCAGCGCCGGCATGACCCGGTTGCAGTGCCAGCAGCGGCGCTCCGGCTCGGCCGGGTCGAGCACGATCGCGGCCGTGCAGTGCGGGCAGACCGCGCACAGGTCCGACAGCGCCACGAACGTGTCCCGCCACGTGGTGGACAGCACCCGGCCGCCCAGCGTGGCGTCGCTGAGCCCGCGCGTGAACGCCTGGATGAACTGCCGCTGCACGAACCTCGGGTAGATCGGCCACCAGCGTTCCGGCCCGTCGCCGGCCACGGGGCGGTTCGCGTCGTCGTCGGGGTCGAAGGAGAACAGCGGCGCCTGGCCGTAGTAGACCAGCGCCAGCTCCTCGTCGGAGCGGCGCTGCCCGTCCCAGGTGAAGCCGTTCTCGACCCGCCGGCCGTCCAGCGGGTGACCGTGCATGAGCAGGTAGAACAGCAGCACGGCCAGCGAGTGCAGGTCGGTGGTGGTGGACGGCTTCTTCTCCCGGCGGATCACCTCGGGCGCCATGAACCGCAGCACGCCCCACACGGCCACGTGCCCGTCGTCGATGCCGACGTTGTCGTTGTCGAGGATCGCGATGTCGCCGCGCAGCGGGTCGACCCACAGGTTGCCGAAGTTGATGTCGCGGTAGCACAGGCCGGCGGCGTGCAGCGCGCCGAACGCCTCGGCGAGCTTGCGGCCGATGCGCGCCTTCGTCTGCAGGCCGAGCGGCTGCGGGTCGTTGACCACCTGCGCGAACGTGGTGAACCGCTTGTCCATCCACGGCATCACGTAGCCGAAGCCGCCGATCGTCGGCGAGGTCACCGTGTCGATCGGCCACAGGAACGTGGGGTGCGGGCAGGGCCGGCTGGTCAGGTCCTTGATCGCCGACCGCTGCGCGGGGCTGTCGGTGGTGCGCCGGTACCACTTCAGGGCCAGCGACGTGCCCGAGCCGAGGACGGCGCGGTGCACCACACCCTGCGCGCCCTCGCCGACGCGCTCGCCCACCTCCAGGGGCTCGCCGGTGCGGTCCAGTCGCAGGGAGTCGCCGCGCTCCGGCAGCTCCTTCGTGATCACCCGATCACCCCACCAGGAGTACGACGAGGACGACGGCACCCACAGCGGCGACCGCAGCGAGCGCCACGAGCAGCAGCGTCTCCCGCCCGCCGCCGGGCACAGGCCCGGGCTTCGCCGGGCTGACCGGTGCCGCGTACGGGCTGGCCGGCAGGGGCGGCCCCGCCACAGCTGGCGGGCTGGACGGGGGTGCGGCGAAGGCCGGGTGCAGCACGGTGGTGTCGTCTCCCAGGGTGCGGCGCGCCGAGTACGGCACGGTCACGTCGTCGCCGGCCACGGGCCGTCCCGGTGGCGGGACGGCGGGCACGGTCCGGTCGTCGACGACCGTGCGGTCGTCGACCACGACCGTCCGGTCGGTCACGGGCAGCGTCGCGTCGACGACCGTGGTGCGGTCGACGTTCACCGGCGGCGCGGGCCGCCAGGTCGCCCCGTCGGCGAGCACCAGCGCGACGGTCACGTCGTCGCCGCTGCCGCCCGAGGACGCGCATTGCGTCGCCCAGCGTGGCAGCTGCTGCCCCAGCCAGGCGGAGCCGTGCGTGGCGGCCAGCGCCGCCAGGTCGATGCCGAACGCGGTGTCCCAGTCGTTGCGGGCCTGCGCGTTGCCGTACCCGTCGGTGGCCAGCATGACCGCGGCGATGGGGCCGTCGGCGAGGTTGAGGACGCCGTAGCGCAGCGCGTCGACCGCGTCGGGCTGGCACAGGCTCGTGGTGCGCGACCCGTCGAGCCGGGGGTCGGCCGGCACGGGCCGCAGCACCTTGCCCGTCTCGGTGACGGCCAGCAGGTCCCCGTCGCCGATCTGCGCGCACAGCAGCCAGCCGGCCGCGACGACGGCCAGGACCAGCGTCGCGCCGTACCCGAACATGAGATCGTCGGCGGTCGGCTCGGTCAGCCCGGCGGCGTGCAGTTCCTCGGCGCCCACGGGCGACGCGGCGAGGTCGCGCTCGACCGCCTCCCGCCACACCCGGACGAGCTCGGCGCCCAGGCGTTCGCGCACGAGCCGCTCGACCCCGTCGGCGGGCGCGCCGGCGGGAGCGCCGGCGACCGCGCCGGCCAGCGCGGGGCCCAGCTCGGTGGCGACCTGGACGGCCAGGGCCGACCCGCGGGCGCTGCGGAAGTGGCGGGCGTGGCCGTGCCCGTCGGCGACGGCGACCGCCGCGACGCCCGGGTCGGGCTGGCGCACCGCGATGGCGTCCTCGTTGTCCTTGCCCATGGCGACGTGCTGGGCGCCGAGGGCGGAGGCGGTGTGGACCTGCCAGGACATGGTTGTCTCCTCGCGCTCAGACGATGGAGTCGTCGGACGGGTCGTACCCGTGTTGGCGCAGGTGCTGGGTCAGCGCCCCCTTGTCGGCGCCGACCTCCGACATGCGCGAGACGGCCACGGACACCGCCATGAGCAGGTCCGGGATGTCCTCGGCGTTGGACGCGTGCAGCACACCCACCGTCTCGTCGCTGAACTTGGCCAGCTGCTGGGGTCGGGCGTCCTGGCCGATGGCGACCGCGACCCGGATGGCGGCGGCGCCGCCGGGCGTGCCCAGCAGCTCGGCCAGGCCGGTCTCGAAGTTGTCGGTCGCGATGCCGTCGGTGATGAGGATGAGCGCGGGCCGCAGCGCGCGCCGTTCCATCTGGTCGACGGTCAGCACACTGGCCATGAGGCGCAGCGCCGCGCCCATGTGGGTGAGCGCCCGCTCCTCGCACCGCAGCGGGTGCCAGCGCACCTTGCCGACCGGGGTCGGCTCCTCGATGTGCCAGCTCGCGCGGTTGTCGAAGCGGATCGCGCGGACGAACACCTGCGCGTTCTCCTGCGCCCGCTCCCACTCCGCGAGGCGCGGCAGCATGGTGGCGATCGCGTAGTTGAGCGCCTGCATCTTCTCGCCGTGCATCGACCAGGAGCAGTCCGCGGCGATGATGAAGTGCAGCGGCCGCTTGGCGATGCCGCCGCCCGGCATGATCGCGGCCGTGGTCAGGTCCCACGCCGTCTTGTTCGGTACGGGTTGCGCCATCGAAGGACCCTTTCCTCACCCGCCGACGCGGAGCGTCGCGGCAGGTCCCATCGGATCAAGATTTTCGCCGCCGAGCAACTGGGCCTGGTAGGTCCCGTCGGGCAGGCCGACCCCGCCGGCCGCGTTCACCTGGTACGCCACGCAGCCGGTCGGCGTGCGGATCACCGCCTCGGGCAGCCCCGGCACGGCCTGGTTCTGCGACGCACCGGTGCGCACCGTGGTGCCGTCCGGCAGCAGCAGCAGGAAGGCCACGTCGAGCCCGGGCCGGGCGCCCTCGTAGCGGAACCCGAACACCGCGTTCGTGATGCCCGACGGGAGCGACGCGTTGCCGCCGCAGGCCTGCGCGGGGTCCGCGCCGATGCCCACTCCGGTGACGCGCGCATCGCCGAGTGGCACGAGAAGTTCGCTGCGGTACGTCCGTCCGTCGCGTGCCGCGTCGAGGAGCGGTCGCGCCTGGGTGACCGAGCGCAGCCGCCAGGACAGGTCGGAGCCCTGGCCGGGGATGGCCAGGCTCGGCACGCCGATCAGCTCGCCGGTGTCGGTGATCGCGGCGCCGCCGGAGTTGCCGTGCGCGACGCGGGCCGTGGTCTCCATCTCGAACCGGGCGTCGTCGACGTGCTTCAGCGGGTCGCGGATGAACGTGGAGATGACGCCGGTTGTCACGGTGATCGTGTCGGAGCCGCTGACGCCGGGGAAGCCGAGGATGGTCACCGACTGGCCCAGCCGGACCTTGCCCACGTCGCCGAACTCCATGAATGGCAGGTTGAGCGTCCTACGGTCGACGGGGTTGCCCGCCGCGTCGGCGAAGATCTCCACGACCGCCAGGTCGAGGTACCCGTCGACGGCGACCGGACGGGCCCGGTAGCGGGCCTGCGCCGCCGAGTCGTCGCCCTCGATGAACTCGACGGTCAGGAACGGTGGGTCGGGGTCGAATGTGGACGCCGGCGTGGCCAGCGCGACCGCGAGCCCCGGCGCGCGGGGCGCGGCGACGTGCGCGTTGGTGAGGATCAGCCCGTCCGCGCTGACGATCGTGCCGGAGCCCCAGCCACTGTTGTTGTCGACGGCGCCCTGCAGCAGCCGCACGGTGGCCGTCTCGGCCCGGTGCAGCGCCTGCGGGCTCAGCCCCGACGGCGCGTCGGACCCGGCCCCGGGGGCCACGGCGGTGGTGGCCGGCGCGGCCGCGGCCGTGTCGGCCGACCGGTTGCTGTCGCGGGTCGCCAGCACCGTGCCGATGCCCGCCACCATGAGCAGGCACAGGGCGCCGGCGACGACGGTGAGCGCCCGGATGGTGCCCCGCCGGCGACGCCCGGCCTGCATGCGCTCGATGGTGAGCGGCGGGGTGATGCCCAGTTCCTCGCCGGTGGCGGGGTCGCCGAGGCGCAGCACGACGGGCTCCGTGACGCGCAGCGCGCCCTTGATCCGCTTCCCGTCGCGGTAGGAGCCGCGCTCGGACGTGTCGGTCCAGGTCGCCCCGTCGGGGTCGCTGGTCAGCACGCCGTGCTGACCGGGCGCGACCATCGGGTGCTCGGACGGCGCCTCCAGGCGCGGGTCGCGTCCGACGCGCACCTGCGCCCCCATCGGGTACACCAGCGTCCGCGAGCCGAGGCGCACCACGAGGACGGGGGTGGGCTGCGCGTTGGGCTGCGTCGGCCAGGCCGCCGCCGGGAACGTCGCGGCCGCGGGCGGGTAGGGGCCGTGTCGCGCGGGCTGGGCCGGCGCGGCGGAAGCGGGCGGTGCGGCGGCGACGGCAGGTGCGACAACCGTCGGCGGCGCGGCTGCCGGAGTGGCAGAAGTCAGCTGGGTCGGCGCGGGCGGCTGCCCAGGTTCGGGCAGCTGGCCCTGCGGAAGTTGGCCCGGCACCGAGGGCGTCGTCAGCTGGCCAGGGCTGGCGGGCTGGCCTGACGCCGGGGCCTGGCCAGGGCTGGTCGGCTGGGCCGGGGAGCCGGGCGGGGCGGCCAGGGTCGGCTCCTGCGCGGCCTTCGCCGAGACGGCCGCCACCCCCGGCGTCGCGAGCGCGGTGGGCGCGTCGGCCGGGTTGCGGTGCGGGCGCAGGAACACCAGGGCGCCGTTGACGGGGTTGCCCAGGTGCAGCGTTATCTCATGGTCGACGCGCTGGGTGGCCACCCGCGCGCCGGCGAGCCAGGTGCCGTTGCGGCTGTTCTCGTCGTGCACGAACCACGCGCCGTCGGCGAAGGCCAGCCGCGCGTGGACACGACCGACCCGCCGGTCGGTCAGCGACACGTGGGCGTCGGTCGAGCGCCCGCAGACGACCGTCGTACCCGCGTCGAACAGGTACCGACGGCCGTCCGCGACGACCTCCAACGGGTACATAGGGCCCCGATCCGTCAGGCGTAGTTCTCCCACCAGTCTTCAAGCGTGCTGAACGACACCTTGTCGCTCGTCTCCGCCGAAAACAAGGTGTAGTTGTCCTCGTCCGACCAGATGTAGACGTGGGTCTTGTTGGTCGACGTGTAGCACTCCACGACGCCGCTGGTCTTGTCCGGTGTGCCGGAGCGGTGCCAGGTGTTGACGCCGTCGTTCTCGCCCGCCGGCGGCGGGCAGCCCTTGCCGGCGTTGCTGTTGGAGAACGAGACCGCCTTGTTGAGCGCCTCCAGGCCCTCCTTCA
Source organism: Luedemannella flava (assembly GCF_039528515.1). Taxonomy (NCBI): domain Bacteria; kingdom Bacillati; phylum Actinomycetota; class Actinomycetes; order Micromonosporales; family Micromonosporaceae; genus Luedemannella; species Luedemannella flava. Next base: position 12,397 of record NZ_BAAALT010000127.1, on the reverse strand, counting down.
GCGACGCCTTGCTGTCGAAGAGGCTGCCGATGACGGTCGCCCCGGAGATCGTCGAGTTGCTCCGCTCGGTGCAGCTGTACTGCTCCACCAGACCGGACACATTGGCCAGCGCCGGGATGTTGGACGTGTTGCAGTCGGTGGCCACGTTGAGGTCGGACGGCATGTGGTCGGCGAGGCCGGCGGACGTGGTCCCGGTCGTCACGGGCGCCCCGGTCGTCGGCACGACCGTGGCCGTGGTGGGCGGCACCGCCGACGTGGTGGGCGCCGTGACGGTGCACTCCGGGCCCTCGCACTTCTTGTCCTTGAGGACCAGGTAGCTCAGCAGGCCCGCGATGGTGGCCAGGACCACCACGCCGGCCACGATGCCGACGATGAGCGGCGCCTTCGAGCGCTGCGTCGTCGTCGCGTACGGCGGGTACGACGTCGGGAACGGCGGCGGCAGCTGGGCGGGGTGCGGCAGCTGGCTGTCCATCCGCGTGACGTCCGGCTGCGGCGGGAACTGCTGCTGGGGGAACTGCGGCGGCGCCGGCTGCGGGAAGGGCTGCGGCGGCACCGGCTGCTGCGGCGGGGGGAACTGCTGCTGGGGCGGGAACTGCTGCTGGGGCGGGAACTGCTGCTGCGGGGGCACCGGCTGCTGGGGCGGCACGGGCTGCTGCGGGAACGGCGGCACCGACTGCGGCGTCGGGACCGGCTGCTGGGGCGCCTGCTGCGGCGGCACCGGCTGCGGCGGGAACTGCGGCGACTGGGGCGCCGACCACGCCACGGTCACCGGGTGGCCGAGCGCCGCGGCGTACTCCGAGACGACCCAGAGGCTCGCGTTGGTGTCGAGCGCGTTGCGGTCGGCGAGCACGGCCGCCACGTCGCGCACCGCCGCGTCGGGGGCCATGCCGCCCTGGACGCGGGTGGTCAGCAACTGCCCGACGTCCGCCGAGGCGGCCGCGAGCAGCAGGCCGGCCTCGCGGGGCGACCCGGCGAGCAGGTCGGGCAGCAGCTGGTTGAGCAGCGCGTCATTGTCGACGCCCGCCAGGCCGTAGTCGCGGAAGATCTCCTGCAGCGCCAGCCTGGCGGCGCCGCTGCGGTCGTAGGACGGCTGCGTCATCTGGGCTCCCGGGGGGTGCGACGGGTGGGGGGTGGGCATCCGCCCGACAGGGTAGCGTCCGCGATCATCATCCACTCGGGCGATATTCGCCAGCGCGTTAACGTCTTGGCTGGCCAACCCTTCGGATGAGCAGCCAGGCGATGAACAATGGGATGATCGTCAGGATCACGACAGCGAGAAGGTCGAGGAGCCAGGTCTTCGCGTCGTGCTTGCGGGTGCTGTCGCAGGCCGGGTCGTCCGCCTTGGAGACGATGACTTTCGTGCCGGCCGGCAGCGACGGGTCGATCGGCTTGCCACAGGTGCGCGGGACCAGGCCCTGCAGGTCGGCGGTCGACGCGGACGCCGCGAAGCCCCAGCGCGCGCTCGTCACGTACGAGATCGGCTTGAGCACCGAGCTGTTCACGTCGAAGAACGCGCCCGAGAGCAGGAACTGCGCGAGCAGCACCACCGGCAGGATGGTCAGCGCCTTGTCGGGGTTGGACACGAGCGAGGAGATGAGCAGGCCCAGCGCCATCGCGGCCAGTCCGGTGAGGGCGGCCACCACGATCAGTTCGAGCTTGCCGGAGCTGAGGAACGCGCCGCCGGCCGGGCCGCCCTGCCGGGCGGTGCCCATGAGCACAAGAATGATCGCCTGCACGATCGTGAGCAGGCCGAGGACGATCACCTTGGACCACAGGTACGCCCCGGGTGACAGGCCGGCCGCCCGTTCCCGGGCCAGGATCGCCCGTTCCTTGACGATCTCGCGGACGGCGTTGCCGGCGCCCAGGTAGGACGCGCCCAGGACGAGGGCGAGCAGCACCGTGCCGCCGCCGGTAACCGTCGGGCTGCCGGCCCGCAGGCCGTCCTTGCCCAGCGCCACCATCATCAGCAGGCCCAGGATCGGCGCCTGGACGAGCAGCAGCATGGTGTTGCGGAAGTCGCTGGCGATGATGTTCGTGTACCGGCCGGTCAGCGTGAACACCTGACGGAACGGGCTCGGCACGGGCGCCTTCGTGGGCGCCTTCGCCGACGTCTGCGGGGGCGGCGGCGCGGTCTCCAGCTGGCGGCGCAGCGGCTGGTCCAGGTACTGCCGGGCCTTGGGCGACGCGGCGTACGCGGCCTTGGCCACGCCCGGCGCGGCCTCCTCCAGGCTGGTGAACACCTCGGGGTAGTGCGGCGTGCCGAAGAACTCCCGCGCCTCGCTCGGCGGGCCGTAGTAGGCCACCTGACCGCCGGGCGCGAGGAACAGCACCCGGTCGCACAGGTCGAGGCTCTCGGTGTTGTGCGTGACCGTGATAACGGTGCGGCCGCCGCGGGCCAGATCGCGCAGCAGCGTCATGACCTGCCGCTCGTAGCCCGGGTCGAGGCCCGACGTGGGCTCGTCGAGCGACAGCAGCGACGGGCGCGTGAGCAGCTCCAACGCGACGCTGGTGCGCTTGCGCTGGCCGCCGGACAGCCGGCTCACCGACAGGTTGGCCCGGTGCGACAGGCCCAGCTCGGACATGACCTCCTCGACCCGCGAACCGCGCTCGGCCGACGAGACGTCCGGGGGGAAGCGCAGCTTGGCCGCGTAGTTGAGGGCTTTGCGCACCGACAGCTGGCTGTGCAGGATGTCGTCCTGCGGCACGTAGCCGATGCGGTAGCGCAGCTCGTCGTACTCCGCGTAGAGGTTGCGGCCGTTGTAGAGCACGGAGCCGTTGGCCGGCGCCTGGGTGCCGGTGAGCACCCGCATGACGGTCGACTTGCCGGCGCCCGTCGGGCCGAGGATCGCCAGCAGCGAGTTGTGCTCGAGCTGGAAGCTGATGTCGTCGAGCAGCTGCTGCTTGCCGGCCACCACCCGCAGGTTCAGCGCCGTCAGGCTGACGCGACCGTCATCGACGTACTCCTCGAGTCTGCCGTTGACCAGGGCGAAGTGGTGGTGGGCGATGGTGATCAGCGCGCCGTTGGCGACCGGCACCCGGCGGCTGATCCGCTGGCCGTTGACGAACGTGCCGTTGAAGCTGTTGAGGTCCTCCATGATCCACCCGCCGCGCCCGTCGGCGTGCAGCTGGGCGTGGTACCGGGAGGCGATGAGGTTGTTGACGACCACGTCGTTGTCGGGGGCCCGGCCGATGCGCAGCCGCTTGGTCGGCTCGTAGACCATCGACAGCTCGCCGAACGACATGCTCAGCGGCGCCGTGCCGCCCGGCACCAGCGGCCCCCGCTGCCCGGGCACCGGCGTGGGAGCGGGCGTCGGCGTCGGGGTCGGCGTCGCCGCCGGGGCGCCGACGACGAGGTCGATCCGCTCACCCTCGGTGACGTTGCCGAGCAGGACGGCCACCGACCCGGTCAGCACGAGCTGGGTGACCCGCTGGCCGTTGTGGAAGGTGCCGTTCGAGCTGGAGTCGGTCAGCACCCAGCCGTGCTCGGGGGTGAAGTGGACCGTCAGGTGCTGGCGGGACGCCTTCTCGTGCGACACCACGACGCTGGCCGCCGTGTCGCGCCCGATGACGACCGTCGTGCCGGGGTTGAAGGTCCGGGTGCCACCTCGGGTGGTGACGTGCAGTGGCTGCGGGGTGGCAGGCATCCCGCGATCATAGGGAAACCCGGCCAGCCCGGTCGATGCCGCGAGCGGACGGTTATCCGACGCCGGTCGGACACCGGCGCCGGTCGATCAGTCCTCCGTGGCGTGCCGGCCGCGCACGGGCAACCGCCCGCGGGCGAACGCGTCCCGCCTGCCCCACCGGCCGGGAATGTCCAGCAGCGCGATGTACCCCGCCCCGGCAGGCAGTTTCGGGTTGACCACCAGGTCGTCGCCGACCGGTTGCAGGCCCAGCATCGTGCGCAGGAACAGCAGCGGCGCGCCCGTCGACCAGGCCTGCGGGCTGCACGCCGTCGGGAACTGGACGGGATAGCGGGTCAACTCCCGCTCGTAGCCGCCGAACGCCTCCGGCAGACGCCCCTCGAAGAAGACGGCGGCGTCGAGGATGCCGTTGGCGATGCGGGCCGCCTCCTCGACGAACCCGTACCGGCGCAGGCCCCACGCGATGAACGAGCAGTCGAACGGCCAGACCGTGCCGACGTGGTAGCCGATCGGGTTGTACCGGTGCTCGCCGGTCGCCATGGTGCGGATGCCCCAGCCGGTGAAGAGCCGGTCGCTCATGAGGTGCTTGGCGACGGCCTTCGCCTTGGGCTTGTCGACGATGCCGCTCCACAGCAGGTGGCCGATGTTGGACGTCAACGAGTCGACCTGGCCGCCGTCGGCGTCGAGCGCGAGGGCGTAGTACTGCAGATCGGGCATCCAGAAGTCGCGGTTGAACCGCTTCTTCAGGTCCTTCGCGCTGCGCTCCAGCCGGTTGGCGTACGCCGGGTCGTTCCAGAACGTGCGGGCCAGCCGCGCCCCGCGCATCTTCGCGTCGTACGCGTAGCCCTGCAGCTCGCAGGTGGCCCGGGGAAAGCCGGGCAGCCGCCCGTCGGAGTAGGCGATCGAGTCCCAGGAGTCCTTCCAGCACTGGTTCTCCAGGCCGGTCTCCTCGTTGCGCCGCTGGTACGACACGTACCCGTTCCCCTGCAGGTCGGCGTACTCGTCGATCCAGTTCAGCGCGGCCCGGGCCTCGTACTCCAGGTCCCTGACCAGGTTGGCGTCGCCGGTCCACAGCTCGTACTCGTCGAGCAGCACCACGTACAGCGCGGTGGCGTCGGCGTTGCCGTAGTACGGCGAATGCGGCTGCTCCTCGAACGCGGCGGACTCGCCGTAGCGCATCTCGTGCAGGATGCGCCCGGGGTCCTCGTCGCGGAAGTCGTCGAGCTTGGCGCCCTGCCAGCCGCCCAGCGCCTTGAGCGTCGTGCAGGCCAGTTCCGGGGTGAACGGCAGCGCCTGCAGGCTGGTGAAGATGCTGTCCCGGCCGAACATCGTCATGAACCAGGGCAGGCCGGCGGCGGGCAGGCTGTGGCCGTGAGCCACGGGCGGCGAGAAGCGCAGCGCCGCGAGGTCGACGAGGCTGCGGCGGTAGGTCACCCGCAGGTTGTGGTCCTCGCATTCGAGCTTGGGCGCGTTGGCGAGCCAGGTCTCCAGACTCTGTTCCATGTTGGGACGCGCATCGTGCTCGTCGTGGCCGTACTTGGGCTTGGCTTTGCGCAGCTCCCGGCCGCGCATCTTCTCGGTGTTGTAGCTGTTCACCACGGCCACGACCGACAGGTCGGCCGCCCACTGGCCGTGCGCCGGGATCCGCACGTCGAAGCTGATGCCCTGTTCGTCGACCTGGCAGGGCGCGCTCGCGCTGATGACCGTTTCCCTGACGAACGTCTCGCGCTGGTAGCCGAGCAGCAGGCGGCCCTGCTCGATGCGGCTGTAGTACTTGCCCTTCTTGCCCTCGGCGTTCTTCACCTCGAACAGGTCGGCGAAGTCCGCCCGGGCCTCCATGCGAACGGCGAGGTGGACCGGTTCGTCGGCGTGGTTGAGGAAGATCAGATCCTCGTGGAACCCCTCGCCGACGGCCCGCTGCCGGATCACGGACAGCTTCGCGTCCACGTAGACGGTGCCCGTGCCCGGCACGAGGAAGAACCGGGTCTCGAAGTACTGCAGGTTGTCGGCGGACAACGCGTCGAGCCGCTCGCCGTTGACGGTGAGCACCCACGTGGACAGGAACCGGGTGTCGAACGAGAACAGCCCGACCGTGTCGGTCGGCGTGGCCTCGATGTCGCCGCAGCCGTCGCTGACGACGAACGTGTTGCCGTCGAGGATGGAGATCTGGTCAGTCACTTTCGCCTGCCCTTCGGCCGGGCTCGCTCTGCGGGTCCGGCGTCCGCGCGCGCGGGCGCGCTGGCCTGGGTGCGCAGTCGATGGTTCCTCGCCCGGGCGTAGCGCGCGAAGAGCACGATCAGCTCGGACGCGCCGGCGAGATCGATCTGGACGACGCCGCGCAGCATGCTGGCCAGCGGGCTCAGCTCGCCGTTGATGATGCGTTCGAAGGTCGCCCCATCGGCGCGGACGGCGCAGTCGACGCGGGTGCCGCGACGCGATACGCGCACCGTGCCCCGGTCCATGGTGACGTACCACTTCTGCGTGCCCTGCTCGCTCTCGACGTCGAAGCGGATCGCCCCCATCGCCCGCCCCAACGTGGGTTCGTGGTCGCTATGGTCCAGCTCCGCGAAGAACTCCGTGATCACGTCCGACATAGCGCCCCACCGACCCCGCCCTGGACCAAATGTCCGTTACGACACGGTCTGATGTTATACCGGTGCCCCGACGGACGCTGGACGATTGCCGACGTTCGGCTCCGAGCCAACTCTTAGGCAACTCATAGGTCCCCATGAGTGGATCCGCCTTACCATTCATTCAAAGATCTGAATCCGTACACCTGGACGTGGTGGCCCGGTCAGGCGGCGTACACCTGTTGGACATCTTCGAAGGCGGACCCATGGCCGAACTCGCCCTGTTCGTGATCGACCTCGTGGCGGTGAGCCTGCTCGTCTTCGGGCTCTACTTCCCCCGCCACCGGCGGCGGGACCTGGTCGTGGCGTACCTCGGGGTCAACGTCGGCGTCCTGGCGGTGTCCAGCTCGCTGGCCTCGGAAACCGTCGGTGCCGGGCTGGGCCTGGGCCTGTTCGGCGTGCTGTCGATCATACGCCTCCGGTCGACCGAGATCGATCAACGGGAGGTCGCCTACTACTTCTCGGCCCTCGCCCTGGGCATCCTCGGGCCGCTCAGCCCGCGGCTGTGGCTCGGGGTGAGCCTCATGGCGCTGGTCCTCGTCGTCATGTACGTGGCCGACCACCCGCGCCTGTTCCGCAGCTACAAACGCCAGGTGCTCGTGCTCGACACGGCCATCGTCGACCACGACGAGCTCGTCGCGCACCTGGAGCGACTGCTGGGCGCCCGGGTGCACGCCGCCAACGTCGAGCGACTGGACGCCGTCAACGACACCACGATCGTCGAGGTCCGGTACTCCCACCAACGCGTGGGTGCGGGCCGCAGCACCCACGCCGCCGAGGGCCCGGCCTGGAACGCGTACTCCCCGGCCCCCGCGTCCCACGACGCGGCCCGGGCCGGCCTCGGCGGCCACCGGTGAGCGCCCGCGACCTCGACACCGGGCGGCTCGGACCGATCGGCCTGACCGAGCTGAACGAGCGCGCCGCGCTGCAGACCCGCGTCGACCGCAAGTACCTGCTGCCGCGGCGGGACGCGCACCGGGTGATCGCCGAGCTGGTGCCGACGACCCGGGTGCTGGAGATCGGCGGCATCCGCTCCTTCGCGTACGACTCGGTGTACTTCGACACCCCGGACCTGACGAGCTACCTGCTCGCGGCCCGCCGCCGGCGCCACCGCTTCAAGATCAGAACCCGCACGTACGTCGACTCGGACCTGTGCTTCCTCGAGGTCAAGACGCGCGACGCCCGGGGCGCGACGGTCAAGGACCGGCTGCCGTACTCCCCCGTCGACCGGGCCACCATCGGCCCCGGCCGCGACTACGTCGACACCATGCTCGGCGGCCGGTACGACATCGCCGCGTTCGCGCCGACGCTGGTCACCCGCTACCAGCGCACCACGCTGTACCTGCCGGCCACCGACAGCCGGGCCACCGTCGACACCGACCTCGCGCTCGAGGACGCCCACGGCCGCGGCCTGCGGCTGCCCGGGCTCGCCATCGTCGAGACCAAGACCGGCTCGACCGCGTCGGCGGTCGACCGGCTGCTCTGGGCGCGCGGGCACCGCCCGACCCAGGTCTCCAAGTACGCCACGGGGCTCGCCGCGCTGCGCCCCGACCTGCCCGACGGCCCGTGGCGGCGCACCCTGCGCCGGCACTTCGTCCCCGCCGACGGATATTGCCCGGTCCACGCCGCCTGACTCCGCGCAGACGGGTCTTCTGGTCGGCTCCACGTGCTGCCACCGGGCCAAGCCTCCTGCAGCGCAGGCTGGTCCACCGCGGTGTCGCCCTGCGCGCCGGCTATGTCGAAGGCGTGGCGGTACGGGCTGCCGCCCGCCGGCGCGGGCACGCCTCGTCGCTGATGGGGGAGCTGGAGCGGCTGATCCGCGGCGGGTACTACCTCGGCGCGCTGGGTGCCACCGACGGGGCCGTGCCGTTCTACCTGGGCCGCGGCTGGCGGGCGTGGCGCGGGCCGCTGTCGGCGCTCACCCCGGACGGCGTCCGGCCCACCCCCGATGAGGAGGGCTGGGTGTACGTACTCCCGGGGTTGGCTGATTTTGATCTTGATTTGCCACTCACGGTGGCGGACTGGCGCGACGGCGACGTCTGGTAGGCCCGCGCGGGGCCTACCAGACGTCACACCGTCAGACCGGCGCCGGGACCGGCTCGTCGGAGCGCTGCTCCGGCGCGGCCGCGGCGGCGCGGGCGGCCCGCTTGGCGGCCCGGCGCTCCTTGCGGCCCTCGACCATCGTGTACAGCGTCGGCACCAGCACCAGCGTGAGCAGCGTGGAGCTGAGCAGACCGCCGATCACCACGATCGCCAGCGGCTTCGAGATGAACCCGCCGCTGCCGGTGAGGCCCAGGGCCATCGGCAGCAGGGCGAAGATCGTCGCCACCGCCGTCATGAGGATGGGCCGCAGCCGGTGCCGGCCACCCTCGATGACCGCGTCGCGCACGCTCATGCCCTGCCCACGGTACTGGTTGATCAGGTCGAGCAGCACGATCGCGTTGGTCACCACGATGCCGATGAGCATCAGCATGCCGATCAGCGCCGGCACGCCCAGGGCGGTGCCCGTGGCGAGCAGGAGCGCGATCGCGCCGGTCGCCGCGAACGGGATCGACACCATCAGGATCAGCGGCTGGATGAGGCTCTTGAACGTCGCCGCCATGATCATGAAGACGATGGCGATCGCGGCGAGCAGGGCGATGCCCAGGCCGCCGAAGGCCTCGCTCTGGTCGGCGCTCGCGCCGCCCAGCTCGTAGGTCGCCCCGCCCTGCAGGTCCAGCTTCTTCAGCGCCGCGGTGAGGTTCGCGGTGACCGCGCCGACGTTGTCGTCGGTCGCGGTGCCGCTGACCGTCACGACCCGCTTGCCGTCGAGCCGGCTGACCTGCACCGGGCCGTCGACCGTGGCCACCTTGGCGACCTGCCTGAGCGGCACGAGACCGGCCGGCGTGACCAGCGGCAGGTTCTCCACCTGCGCGGCGGTCGTCGGCGTGGCGCCGAACTTCAGCACCACCGTGCGCTGGCTGCCGTCCAGGGTGTACTGCCCCAGCGGCGCGCCCCGGAAGGCGGCGGCGACGCTCTGGCCGACGGTCGCCTCGGTCAGCCCGAGCCGGGCGGCCGCGGCGCGGTCCACCGTCACCTGCAGGCGCGGCGAGCTGGCCGCCAGGTCCGTGGTGACGTCGGCGACGTCCTTGACGCCCGCCACCGCGGCCCGCACCTGCTCGGCCGCCGCCTTCAGCGCCCCGGCGTCCGGGGCCGTGACGATGACCTGCAGGTTGCTGGCCGAGAAGGTGCCGCCGTTGCCGGCGTCCACCTTGATCTCGCCCGCGTCGGTGAGCGTGGCGAGCTCCGCGCGCAGCTGGTCCATCAGCTTGAGCGCGTCGGTGTCCTCATCGACGGTCAGGCTGAAGTCGGCCGCCCCGGCGCCGCTGCCGCCGAAGCCGAACGCACCGGCCCCGCCGATGCTGACCTGGTAGGTCTCCACGCCGTCGGTACGCGCGAGGATCTCCTCGACCTTCTTCGCGGCCGCGTCGGTGGCCGCCAGGCTCGTGCCGACCGGCAGCTTCTGCGTGATGCTCAGCGCGTTCTGGCCCGACTGGTCGAAGAAGTTCGTCTTCAGCTGGGTCGACAGGCCGAACGTCAGGAACAGCACCAGGAAGCCGACGGTCAGGGTGATCCAGCGGCGCCGCGTCGCGAACCGGATCACCGGCACGTAGGTGCGCTGCAGGAGACCGTTGCGCTCCTTCTCGTCGGCGGCCGCCCGGGTCGCCTCGACGTCCGTGGTGGCCGTCGGCCGCAGGAACCAGTACGCCAGCACGGGGATCACCGTCAGGGACACCACCAGCGAGGCGAGCAGCGCCACGGTGACGGTGACGGCGAAGGACGAGAACAGCTGGCCCACGATGCCGCCGACCAGCGCGATCGGCGAGAAGACGGCGACCGTGGTCAGGGTCGACGCGGTCACCGCGCCGGCCACCTCGCGGACGGCGGTGAGGATGGCCTCGCGGCGCTCCTCGCCGTACCCCAGGTGTCGCTTGATGTTCTCGAGGACGACGATCGAGTCGTCCACGACGCGGCCGATCGCGATCGTCAGCGCGCCGAGGGTGAGCACGTTGAGCGAGTAGTCGAACATGCCCAGCGCCAGCAGCGCCACCACCACCGACAGCGGGATGGACACGGCGGTCACGATCGTCGACTTGATCGACAGCAGGAAGACCAGGATCACGATGATCGCCATGACGAGGCCGAGCAGGCCCTCGGTCGTGAGGCCCTCGATGGACTTCTCCACGAACGGCGCCTGGTCGAACACCGGGGTCACCGCCGCGCCCGCGCCGAGGTCGGTCTTCAGCTCGGGGATCAGGTCGCGGATCTCGTGCGAGATGCCGACCGCGTTGCCGTCCGGCTTGGCGGTCACCGCGACGCCGAGGCTCGGCTTGCCGTTGGTACGCGTGATGGACGTGACGTCGGCGGGCCGCGCGACCACGTCGGCGACCTCGCCGAGGGTCACCGGCTTGCCCTTGGTGCTGGTGAGGAAGAGACCCTTGAGCTGCTCGACCGTGGTGACGGGCGTGCCGACCTGGACGGTGAGGCTCTTGCCGCCCTCGGTCAGGGTGCCGGCCGGGATCGCGATGCCGTTGGTGCGCAGCAGCGTGGTGATCGCGGTGGCGTCCACGCCGGCGGCGGCGAGCTTGACCGGGTTCGGCGTGATGACGACCTGCTTGTCGCGGGTGCCGGTCAGCTCCGCCTCGCGGACCCCGTCGACCGCCTGGATCTTCGGCAGCACGGTGGAGCGCAGCTTGTCGGCCAGGACGTCCTGGTCGCCGTCGCCGCTGACCGCGAGCACCACGACCGGGAACTGGTCGGTGCTGCCCGCGAAGACCTGCGGGTCGACGCCGTCAGGGAGCTGGGCGGCGATGCGGTTGAGCGAGCTCTCCATCTTGGCGACGGCCGCGTCGAGGTCCGTGCCGAAGTCGAACTCGATCTGCACGAGGGCGAGCCCCTCCCGCGAGGTCGAGCTGACCTTCTTCAGACCGGGCGCGCCCTGCAGCGCGTTCTCGACCGGGACGGTGACCTGCTCCTCGACCACCTCGGGCGAGGCGCCGGGGAACGTCGCGGAGACGAACGCGGCCGGAAAGTCGATGGACGGGAAGAGCTGCTGCTTGAGCGACGGGATGGTCAGGAGGCCGAACAGGGTCACGACGATCGCGATGAGCGCCGTGAGTCCCCGGTTGGCGAGGCTCAGTCTGGCCAGGCGGGACATGGACTCAACTCCCCCGGGAAGGGTATGTGACCCATATAGTTTGCCTGACGCGAACAATTCGCGTTAACGGGGGTAACGCTGATAGGCTACCGATCCGAGATGACCGATCAGTTGCCGTCCCAGGAACGTGACGTCCTCGTTGAGCGCATCATGGAGGGCCAGCGGGCGGTCCAGCGGATGTTCGCCGAGGACCTGTCGAACCCGCTGCTCAACTCACACCTCACCATGTCGCAGCTCAAGATCCTGCTGCTGCTGCGCCTGCACGGCGGCTCCGGCGGCCAGGAGCTGGCCCGCCACCTCGGCGTGAGCCTCGCCACCATGACCGGCATCGTCGACCGCCTCGTCGCGCAGGGCCTCGTCACCCGCCACGAGGACCCGCACGACCGCCGCGTCCGCCGCATCGAGCTCGGCGACGAGGGCCGCGAGATGATCGACCACATCCTGAGGGCCGGCGAGGAGCACCAGCGCCGCCTGATGAACCACATCGACCTGGCCGGCCTCCGCGTCCTCGACCAGGCGGTCACCCTGATGCGCACAGCCCTGATCGCGGAGCTGGCCGACCGCCCCCCAGGCACGCCCACCCTCCCCGACTGACCCGCGCACGCGCCGATCGCACTCAGCGCGACCCGCAGTTGCCGCCCCCGAAGCGATCTCGGGGGGCATCGGCACCCCCGAGTGCCGTTGGGCCCCAAGATCCGCCCCGACCCCTCCCGCCGCTCCGACATATGTGCACCTCGGGCGGGTCACACGCACGGCAGTCCCGCCACAAGCGCACATCTGGCGGGTCACACGCACGGCAGTCCCGCCACAAGCGCACATCTGGCGGGTGACGCATGCGGCGATCCCGCCAACTGTGCACAGTTGGCGAGCTGTTAGCCCGTCACCTCGCCAGAAGCTCACATCTGGCGAGGCAGGAGAGGGCCGCACCC